>NZ_JACVVH010000023.1:0-90576 GCF_016647865.1 Pseudomonas sp. S60
GTAAAGGTTGATGCAAGCCTGTACCGGCCTCTTCGCGGCTGAAGCCGCTCCTACAGGATTACCGCAGCCTTCAGGTTTGTGCAGTACCTGTGGGAGCGGCTTTAGCCGCGAAGAGGCCGGAAGGCCTCACACAGCATTACGCGGTAACAGCAACCCCAGCGGCAGCCTTACCCGCGCCTCGATCCCACCACCGGACCGATTGCGCAGCTCCACATTCCCACCATGCTGCGCCGCGATCCGCTTGACGATCGCCAGCCCCAGCCCGGTGCCTTTGCCACCGCGCGCCCGGTCACCCCGAATGAACGGGTTGAAGATGGTCTCAAGTTCCGATTCGTCGATCCCCGCCCCGCGGTCCAATACGCTCAGCACCACATAGGGTGCGCTCTCGTCACCCGACACATAGGCGGCCACCTCGACCCCCTTGCCGGCATGGTGCAGGGCGTTGCCGATCAGGTTGCCCAGCATGCGCTTGAGCGACACCCGGCGTACCGGGAACGGCGGAATGGGCTCCAGGCACAGACGCACCCGCTCCTGCGGCTGGTTGTACGGCGCCACCACCTCACGCACCAACGCGCCCAGGTCGATTTCTTCCAGGGGCTCATCGCGGCCGTCGCGGATGAACGCCAGGAACTGATCGAGAATGGCGTCCATGTCTTCGATGTCGCGGACCATGTCGTCACTCAGGTCGTTGTCGCTGTCGAGCAATGACAGCGACAAACGCAAGCGTGTCAGCGGCGTGCGCAGGTCGTGGGAAACCCCGGCCAGCATCAACTCACGCTCACGCCCGGCCTGCTCCACGTCCTCTGCCATCTGGTTGAACGCCTTGTACACCTCGGCCATTTCGCTGGGCGTGTCGCTGATGGGCAAACGCACACTGCGCCCCTGCCCCAGCTGGCGGGCGGCGAAGACCAGGCGCTTGAGCGGCTGGTTGAGCTGGCGCACGAAAATCCAGGCCGACGCCGTGGACAACAGGCCGATGGCCAGGAACCAGCCCAATACGTTCCAGATTTTCTGGCCGCGCAGCGGGTGTGGGTACAGCGGTACCTTCAACCAGCCAGGCCCCAGGCTGGGGGCGTTGACCCACAGCGCCGGTGGCGCATGAATGCGCAAACGCACCTCGGTGTCTTCGCCCAGCTCGGCCTGCATCTGCCGCTGGTAGATTTCGCTGTACGGCCAGTGCTGCTCGCCCTCGGGCACGCCCGAGCCGGTCACCCGGATAAGGCCTGCCGCTTCGGCGATCTGGTCGCGGTTTTCTTCATCCGCCGCCCAGTAGGCGCGCAGGGTCAATGCCACGCCATGGCTGTACTGCCGGTCGACCAGCACGTCCTCGTTCATCAACAGGTAGACCAAGGTGAGTGCCTTGGAGAACAGGACGACGATCAGGACCAGCCACAGCGTGCGGGCGAAGAAGCTTTGCGGAAACCACAGAGGGGTTTTCATTCAGTGGCTGACATCATTTGCCGGCATTGCCATCCGGTACGAATACATAGCCCACGCCCCAGACCGTCTGGATGTAACGGGGCTTGGACGGGTCGGGCTCGATCATGCGGCGCAGGCGCGAGATCTGCACGTCGATGGAACGTTCAAGCGCATCCCACTCGCGGCCACGGGCCAGGTTCATCAGCTTGTCGCGGGTCAGCGGCTCGCGGGCGTGCATCACCAGCGCCTTGAGCACGGCGAATTCGCCGGTAGTGAGCATGTGCACTTCGTTGCCGCGCTTGAGCTCGCGGGTGGCCAGCGACAGCTCGTAGTCACCGAAGGTGACCGACTCGTCTTCGCTGCCCGGCGCACCCGGCACGGTAGGCGCCTGGCGGCGCAGCACGGCCTTGACCCGCGCCATCAGCTCGTCCGGGTTGAACGGCTTGCCCAGGTAATCGTCTGCCCCCAGCTCCAGCCCCTTGATGCGGCTGAGTTCGTCACCCTTGGCGGTGAGCATGATGATGGGGATCTGGTTGTTCTGCTGGCGCAGGCGCCGGCAGGCGGACAAGCCATCCTCGCCAGGCAGCATGAGGTCGAGCACCACCAGGTTGAACACCTCGCGTTGCAGCAGGCGGTCCATCTGTTCGGTGTTCGGCACCGCACGGGCGCGGTAGCCCTTGCTGGTGAAGAAACGTTCCAGCAGGCTGCTGAGCCCCGGATCGTCATCGACGATAAGAATCTTTTCACCTTCAGCGGTGTTTGGCGTGCCGGTCATGAATAACTCCTCTGGTATCGCCGCGCATTATGGCGTAGCCGTTGTAGCGCGTGCCGTGAGCATTGTTAGCAGATTTTTCCCCGGGCGCCAGTTCCCGCTGGCGGCGGGCCATCACCGCAAGCCGTTTGCGATGGGTATAATGCGCCGCTTTCATCCAGCGCCGCCGGGCGAAAAGCCCACCGGCGACCCGTATTCAAGAATGTCAGGTGGTTTACATGGACAGCATCAACAGCCGTATCGCCGAGGAACTGGGCGTGCGCCCCCAGCAGGTCGAGGCGGCCGTGGGCCTGTTGGACGAAGGCTCTACCGTGCCCTTCATCGCCCGTTACCGTAAAGAGGTGACCGGCAGCCTGGACGACACCCAGCTGCGCCACCTGGAAGAGCGCCTGCGCTACCTGCGCGAACTCGACGAGCGCCGTGCCAGCATTCTTGGCAGCATCGAGGAGCAGGGCAAGCTGACCCCGGAGCTGGCCCGCGAGATCAAGCTGGCCGACACCAAGACCCGCCTTGAAGACCTGTACCTGCCGTACAAGCAGAAGCGCCGCACCAAGGGCCAGATCGCCCTGGAAGCCGGCCTGGGCGAGCTGGCCGACAGCCTGTTCAACGACCCGACGCTGGTGCCGGAAGACCAGGCCGCCCGTTTTGTCAGTGCCGACAAGGGTGTGGCCGACACCAAGGCTGCGCTGGAAGGCGCCAAGTACATCCTCATGGAGCGTTTTGCCGAAGACGCCGCGCTGCTCGACAAGCTGCGCAGCTTCCTCAAGCACGAGGCCGTACTCACGGCCCGCGTGGTGCCCGGCAAGGAAGAGGAAGGCGCCAAGTTCCGCGACTACTTCGCCCATGACGAACTGCTGCGCAACGCCCCCTCGCACCGTGCCCTGGCCATCTTCCGCGGCCGCAACGAAGGCGTGCTCAGCGCCTCGCTCAAGGTTGGCGAAGAACTGCCAGGCACCCTGCACCCGTGCGAGCTGATGATTGGCGAACACGTGGGCGTCGAGAACCGCAGCCGCCCGGCAGACAAGTGGCTGGGCGAGGTGGTGCGCTGGACCTGGAAGGTCAAGCTGTACACCCACCTGGAAACCGACCTGTTCGGCGAGCTGCGCGATAACGCCGAAGGCGAGGCCATCAATGTCTTCACCCACAACCTGCACGACCTGCTGCTGGCCGCACCGGCCGGCCCACGCGCCACCCTGGGTTTCGACCCGGGCCTGCGCACCGGCTGCAAGCTGGCCGTGGTGGATGCCACCGGCAAGCTGCTGGACTACGCCACCGTCTACCCGCACGCGCCGAAGAACGACTGGGACCGCACCCTGTCTGTCATGGCCGCCCTGTGCGCCAAGCACTCGGTGGAGCTGGTCGCCATCGGCAACGGCACCGCCAGCCGCGAGAGCGACAAGCTGGTGGCCGACCTGGTCAAGCAGTACCCGGCACTGAAGATCACCAAGGTGATGGTGTCCGAGGCCGGTGCTTCGGTGTACTCGGCGTCGGAACTGGCCGCGCGGGAATTCCCGGACCTGGACGTGTCGATCCGTGGCGCTGTCTCCATCGCCCGCCGCCTGCAGGACCCGTTGGCCGAACTGGTCAAAATCGACCCAAAATCCATCGGTGTCGGCCAGTACCAGCACGATGTGTCCCAACTCAAGCTGGCCCGTGGCCTGGACGCCGTGGTCGAGGACTGCGTGAACGCCGTGGGCGTGGATGTGAATACGGCTTCGGTGGCCCTGCTGACGCGCATTTCTGGCCTGAACGCCACGCTGGCGCAAAACATCGTTGCCCACCGTGATGCCAACGGCCCGTTCGCGACCCGCGCGGCGCTGAAAAAGGTCAGCCGCCTGGGTGAGAAAACTTTCGAACAGGCCGCAGGCTTCCTGCGCGTAATGAACGGTGACAACCCGCTGGACGCCTCTGCCGTGCACCCGGAGGCCTACCCGCTGGTGCAACGCATCGCCGCCGGCACCGACCGTGACATCCGCTCGCTGATCGGTGACAGCAGCTTCCTCAAGCGCCTGGACCCGAAGAAGTTCACCGACGAAACCTTCGGCCTGCCGACTGTCACCGACATTCTGCAAGAGCTCGACAAACCCGGCCGCGACCCACGCCCCGAGTTCAAGACCGCCACCTTCCAGGATGGTGTCGAAGACCTCAAGGACCTGGAGCCGGGCATGATCTTGGAAGGCGTTGTGACCAACGTCACCAACTTCGGCGCGTTCGTCGACATCGGCGTGCACCAGGACGGCCTGGTACATATTTCAGCACTGTCGGAAAAGTTCGTCAAAGACCCTCGCGAAGCGGTCAAGGCGGGCGACGTGGTCAAGGTCAAGGTCATGGAGGTGGATATCCCGCGCAAACGCGTCGGCCTGTCCATGCGCATGGGCGACACCCCGGGCGAAAAGGTTGAAGGTGGCCGAGGCAACGGCGGCAACCGTGGCAATGGCGGCAACCGCCAGCAGCAGGCCCCGCGCCAGCGCGAAACGGCAACCGCTGCCCCGGCCAACAACGCCATGGCGGCGCTGTTCGCCAACGCCAAGCAGTTGAAGAAGAAGTGATGGACGTGCCGCGCGAGTACGTCGAAAGCGCCTTCAGCCAGCTGCTGGGCTGCCGCCTGCAACACCTGGAAGCGGGTGTTGCCGAAGTAGCCCTGGCCCTGGAGCCACACTTGCGCAACCGTGGCCAGAAGCTGCACGGCGGGGCGATTTTCAGCCTGGTGGACATCGCCATGGGCCTGGCCTGCTCGGCCAGCCATGGCTTTGACCAGCAGAGCGTCACCCTGGAGTGCAAGATCAACTACCTGCGCGCCGTCAGCGAGGGCGAGGTGCTCTGCATCGCCCGTGTGCTGCACGCCGGGCGGCGCACTCTGGTGGTCGACGCCGACGTAGTCCAGGGCGACAAGCGGGTGGCGAAGGCGCAAGGAACCTTCGTCGTCATCTAGCTCACAAAGCAGTATCTGCGGTATTTTCCAGCAGTGCGCTGGCACTGCTGGGGCCGTGTAAACCAGGCGACAACGCCAGTTCCTTTCTTCCTACCCTTGTAGACCGTTATCTCTACCCCCATATTGGGGCGACTGACGCGTGAAGGAATACATCTTGAGCGAACTCCTCAACCGCCGCCTGAGCCTGCTCGGCGCAAATCTTCCCCTGCTCAAGCAGTGCCTGCACGGTATTGAGCGCGAATGCCTGCGCGTGACCGACCAAGGTCGCCTGGCCCAGACCCCGCACCCGGAGGCGCTGGGCTCGGCCCTCACCAACGAGCGGATCACCACCGATTATTCCGAGTCGTTGCTGGAGTTCATCACCCCCGCACTGCCCGACCCCGCCGAAGTCCTGGAAAACCTCGAGCAAACCCACCGCTTCGTCTACAGCAAACTGGGCGAAGAGTACTTGTGGAGCCCGTCGATGCCGTGCTCGCTGCCGGCCGAGGAAGACATCCCGATCGCCGAATACGGCACCTCCAACATCGGCAGGCTCAAGCACGTGTACCGCAAGGGCCTGGCCCTGCGCTACGGGCGCACCATGCAGTGCATTGCCGGTATCCACTACAACTTCTCGCTGCCCGAGGCGCTGTGGCCGCTGTTGCGCGATGCCGAAGGCAGCAGTGAAAGCGAGCGCGACTATCAGTCGTCGGCCTACATCGCGCTGATCCGCAATTTCCGCCGTTACAGCTGGCTGCTGATGTACCTGTTCGGCGCCTCCCCGGCCCTGGACAAAGGCTTCTTGCGCGGCCGCCCGCACCAGCTCGAAGAACTGGATGCCGATACCCTGTACTTGCCCTACGCCACCAGCCTGCGCATGAGCGACCTGGGTTACCAGAGCAATGCCCAGGCGGGCCTCACGCCTTGCTACAACAACCTGGCCAGCTATACCGACAGCCTGCGCAAGGCAGTGGGCACCCCCTACCCACCGTATGTGGAAGTCGGTACCCACGTGGACGGCGAGTGGGTGCAGTTGAACACCAACATTCTGCAGATCGAGAACGAGTACTACTCGAACATTCGCCCAAAACGCGTCACCTATACCGGCGAGCGCCCGATCCAGGCGCTGGCTTCGCGTGGCGTGCAGTACGTGGAAGTACGCTGCCTGGACATCAACCCGTTCCTGCCGGTGGGCATCGACATCAGCGAAGCACGCTTCCTCGACGCCTTCCTGCTGTTCTGCGCGCTGGATGACAGCCCGCAGCTGGGCAACAGCGAATGCACCCAGTGCACCAGCAACTTCCTGAAAGTGGTCAAGGAAGGCCGTCGCCCAGGGCTGGAACTGCAGCACAATGGCCAGCCGGTCAGCCTGGCTACCTGGGCCAGCGAACTGATCGGGCAGATTCGCCCACTGGCCGACCTGCTGGACCAGGCGCACGGTGGCGACGACCATGCCAAGGCCCTTGACGCCCAGCAAGCCAAGGTCGAAGACCCGGCCCTCACGCCGTCTGCCCAAGTGCTTGCCCGCATGACCGAGCATGACGAAAGCTTCGTGGCGTTTTCCTTGCGGCAAAGCCGCATCCACGCCGAAACCCTGCGCGAGCAGCCGCTACCGGTCGAGCGCCAGCAGGCGTTCGAAACCCTGGCCCGCGACTCGCTGGCAGAGCAGTCCCGCCTTGAGCAGCAAGAGGTGGGTGACTTCGACCTGTTCGTGGGCGCTTACCAGGCGAGCATCCTGGCGATCAGCAACTGATGAGCCGCAGCAGCACCCCACGCAGGCCCCGCGCCAGCAGCCAGGCCCGGATCGACGCGATCCTGGCTGCGGCGCGCGAGCTACTGGCAGGCGAAGGGGTTGCTGCACTCTCGATCTACAGCGTGGCGGAACGTGCGAACATTCCGCCTTCGTCGGTGTATCACTTCTTCGCCAGCGTGCCGGCATTGCTCGAAGCGCTTACCGCCGATGTGCACCGGGCATTTCGCGAAGCCCTGAGTGCGCCTATCGACAGCAGCGCATTCACCACCTGGCACCAGCTGTCGCGGCTGATCGAACAGCGCATGCTGGGCATCTACCACCAGGATGCCGCGGCCCGTCAGTTGATTCTGGCCCAGCATGGGCTCAGTGAAGTCGTGCAGGCCGACCGCCAGCACGACATGGAGCTGGGCGAACTGATGCACCGCCTGTTCGACCGGCACTTCCAGTTGCCGAGCCTGCCAGACGATGTAGAGGTGTTCGCCCTGGCCATGGAGCTGAGCGACCGGGTGTATGCCCGGTCGATGCAGTTGTACGACCAGATCACCCCACGCATGGCCGAAGAAGGCATGCGTGTGTTCGAAGCCTACATGTCCCTCTACCTGCCGCCGTTCCTGCCACCGCGCAAGGCGAGCTGAGCACATACATCTACCACCGGCTGAACCGTCGCGATGCTTTCAATGGGTGCACCACATGCCACCCCATAGGGACCATCGCCCATGCCCACCACTTCCGCCCAGCCGGGCAACATCAAGACGTTCCCCGCCTCGGCCCTGGCCGCCGTACCCGAACACCTGGCCGGCAAAGGCAACGTGCTCACCGCTGCACAGCCGGCCCTGGCCGCCTGCGCTGGGCAGCTGCGAGACCTGTTCGGTCAGGCGCCCAGCCTGCGCCAGACCTTGCTCGACACACTGCAGGCTCAATTGGGGATAGACCCAACCCACTGCGGGCTGTGTGATAGCGCCAACCAGACCACCTTGCTTTCATTCGCAGCCCGCCTGCTGGCGAACCCGCTGTTCGCCAGCCCGTTTGCCAGCTGGACAACGTGGGGCTTTGCAGAAGGCAGTGATCACGCCCAGATGACTGCCGCTGACTGGGTACGTTACCTGGGGCCGCTGGCAAGCACCGCCAGGCTGCGGGCCACCCGCGGTTACTGGGCTGCCCGCATGCCGGGTACTGCCGTTTCACGGCAAAGCCATGCAAGCGCCCTGCTGCGCGAGCATTTCGAGCACAGCCTGGACATTGCCTATGGGCTGGGAAACCTGGCAACCGCTGCCTGGCTGACGGCAAGGCAAGCCACCCCACGCTTCGCTCAACTGCAATGGCAACCCGCTGGCGCGCCAACGCTGAGCAGTGTTGCGGCGATGGTTGTAGAGCCTGAAGCAGAAGCAACCGGCTGGCTGTTGTACATTCCAGGGCTCACAACCTGCACTGTGCTGTTCAGTGACCTGCAGCGCCTGCGTACCTGGGTGTTCGAGAACTGCCACACCTTCTGGCCGGACCCGCGATGGCCCATCAACCAGGGCAGCAGCGACGATGTAATCGTCACGCCGCTGCACGGCGACGGTTTCAGCGCACTGATGGCAGAAACCCTGGCGCAGCACCAGGGCCTTATCGACCATCACCTGCTGCAAGCGTGCCTAACCAGTGCCACGGACCCACTGGACTGGACAGCCCTGCAAGCCTGGGAGAACCAGCGAAACGCCGTCGTGCCGGAGGCTCTGCCACAGGACCTGGCGGCACGGATCGCCCAGGTGTGCGCCGACGACGCCGCCATGGCCACGCAAGAGGTGCATTTCGCCTGCCTTGAGGAACACCTGCCCATCGGTTGGCGCCAGCAGCGTGTCGAACAGCAGGAGGCGCTGCTGGAGCATTACCTGGCAGGCGACACCGCGCCGACCTCGGCCAAAGTCACACAGCTGCGCGAACAGCAGGCGGCGCAGGACCTGGTGAAAACCACGCTGGACACCTACCTGCTCGCCCTGCCTGAGCCCGTGAGCAGCGCCGTGCTGCACCAGCAGGCCGGCGACAAAACCAGGCGCACGCAGATTGCAGAGGGGCTATGCCAGGCGTTGCTGGCCGAAGCACGGCTGCAACACACGCTGGGCGAGTTGGCGGCTGCACACCTTGGCTGGGTGGAACACCTTGTCAACAGGCCGGAGCCAAGCCTGCAAAGGCCGGTGCAGGTTCGCGCGCTGGCAGTCATCAGCGCCGGCCAGCGCTGGGTACTGAGCGGTTACATCACAGTGCGTGAACTGCCCGCTGAGCCCCCCCAGGAGCAGGACCCAACGCTGCTGCTGTACCGTCCAGGCCAACGGGGCGGGCTGCTGGCGTTCGCTGACGAACCGGCACTTGAACGCAGCCTGCTGGCTACCCTGGACGGTGCATGGCCCGATGCACTGCTGGAGGCCGCCCAAACCAGCGATGGGGTGCCACTGCACGCCAGGCTGAGCAACGCGCCCACCTTCATATTCGAGCATCCGCCCGTCGATGGGCACTTCATGTTGCAATGCGTTGACGCCATCGCTGCCTCCCTGCCAGCCGACACTTCACGCGAACAGGCGCGTCAGCGGCTGTGCATCAGTGAACATCGCGCCCGGTTGGCCGCCTTTGCACGGTTCGCCGAGAAAAACCGCAGCAGCCATTTTCAGCACAACCTGCCCCGATTGAGCCATCTCGATGCCCAGCAGATCGCCGCAGTGGCTGCCCAGATCGAAACACTGCAAGCGTCACTGCGCACCTCTACCGGCCTGCTCACGTCGAGCCTGCCTCCACGCGATCAATTTACCCGCCAACTGCTGAGGGACCATTTGCGCACTGAGTTCGGTGTGCAGGATGCCGGGCAGATCACCCTCGACATCGCTGACAGTGTCACCATGAACAAAGAGGTCACCGGCCAATCGGCCGCCGGTGGTGCGGGGGCGCGGGACGTACCCATGTTCAGCACGGCGCGCAGTGATGTGCCCCTCGAAGCCTTCATCATGGTGGCGCTGGATGAACAGCGCCGCCTGCGCCTGGGCAATGCCACGGTAAAGTTCGAGCCTGCGAACCCTTATCTGGCAGAACGGCTTACGCCAGCGCGCATTGCAATGCTGATTGCCGAACTGGATGCGGCCGGCCGCTTCGAAACACACATCGCCCAAGCCTACCTGGGCTTCGAACATGAAACGCCCTGGCAGGTGGCCTGGCGCCAGGAAACCCTGCGTGCGCCATACGAGCATCGTCTGAAGCTCCTGCTGCTAAGTCGCCCCACCGGCCTGGATGCCAGCGGCCAGCACATGCTCGAAACGCTCTACAGCGAACAAGTATCTACAGGCACAGCCCGAACTCTTGCCTACTACTCGCTGGAGTTGAAGCCGGGTGTGGCGGCCGACGGTTCGAGCAGCAGTGTCGCGCTGGCCGGCATTGCACTGGTGCAAGGTACGGCGGGCCCTGTGCTGCTCTACATGCCGGAGGCTCCCAACGGCAAGGCCATCAGCCAGTACCCGGACAGCAGTGCGGCATGCGAAGCGCTGCAGACCATGGCCTTGGACAGCGCCATGGCCCGCTACCTCGCCGAGCAGACCTTGACCGGCAACCCGGATGAGCATGAGCAGTACATCAATGCCGCGCTGCAGGCAGGCTTCAACGGTTTCATCGGCGTGGGCATCGCGCTTGCGCCGAGCCTGCCAACCTACGAGTCCCGCCAGGGCATGGGGGCGCTTATCCGCCAACATCGCGCCACCTCTCGCAGCCAGGCCGACCTGGCCCTCGCTGCGCCGCAGGTTTTTGACCGTTACTTTTTCATGGGGCTGCGGCTGGTACTCGGTATATTGCCCGGCGCGGGTACCGGCCTTGCGCTCTACGACGGCTGGCAGGCGGCTACTGCTGCGGTCACCGCTTTCGAACAAGGCAACCTGGAAGACGGCCTGACGCACCTCGTCAGCCTGCTGCAGTCGATCAGCGACGCAGTGCTGACCATGGCTCCGCTGGTTGTAGCCACTGGCAAGCCTGCCATAACGGCGCGGCTATTGACCCAGCAACGTCAGCGCCTGCAACCCCTGCGCCCGTTGAGCGGAACTCCCCACCCGCCCCTCGGTGCCTTCAGCGGCTACGAAACCGAACTACCCAGCGGCCCGATGGTGCGCTGCAGCCTTCCCCAGGGCGCCGGGGTATTCGAGCACACGGCTACCCAGCAAACCTACATCACCCGCAACACGGCCTGGTACGCGGTCGAATGGGATGCCGCTCACCTGACCTGGCGGCTTAAACCCCAGGGCATACGCAGCTATCGTCAGCCTGTGCGGCTCAGCGAGCGAGGGGTCTGGGAAACGCCTGGCCGCCTCAGTGGCCTATTGGTGGACAGCGGCCTGCGCGGGGGCGGCGGTGCACTTACCTCGCTGTACAACCGTGGCGTCGCCTACTGGCGCATGGCGATGCGCGCCCAGCCCAGGCGCCTTACCGGCCTGGAACTGGCCCACGACATCAATGACGAATTAATCCGCAGCCGGCCCCGCCTGGCACAGAAGCAGGCGGCCTATCGCGCGGCGGTGGAGGCTGTGGCCGAAGGCAGGCAGCCCACCGAGGGGCAACGGGCTGCCTACGTCAATGCACGTACGCAACTGGCCGAAGAGCTCCAGGGCAACATGGCGTTCAACGAGCAAGCAGTGGCGCGCCTGCGGGAGCAACGTGCCACGCTGGCTCGGGCAGACTACGTACGCTTCAAGGCCCTTTGCGAAGAAAACATTCTTGAGATGGCGGTGCTGGACATGCACCTGGTTTCGGACCGCTTCACCCTCGCCACCCAGCAGGTCAAGCTGGCGTTCAGCGCCATTCAGGCACTGCCTGGGTCTACCACACACACCTCGGTCGCCAAGCGCCTGACCCAGAATTCACTGGCGGCAAGCAAGGAGATGGTGCTGACGCTGATGGAGGCGGAGCGCCTGGCCGCCAGCCATCAGGTACGGCACACCACCTTACAAGGCAATGCCCTGAGCACCTACATGGCCCGCGTGCAGCAGACCGGCCTGGTGCTGGACCTGACCAACACCCGCGTGGTCAGGGCGTCGATCCTGTCGATGATCCTGTTCAAGGCAAGCGCGGTGGAGCACCCGCGCATGGGCGCCTTCATGACCCACTTCCATGAACAGGGGGTGGCCCTGCGCAGCACCCTGTACAGCCAGGTACAGCTGCCGCAAGCGCGCCTCAGCCGCGCCCAGGAGCGCACTTTTCTCAGCCACGCCAGAAGCCGCTACGGGCGCTACCTGAACCACCTGACTGCCTGGGAAGACAACTTCACGGACTTGCTGGCGCCTGCAGAAACCTCGTCGTTTCGCCACCTCATGCGGGAAATGATCGACGAGATCGACGCCAACCTCGCCAAGGCCAGCTTGCCCCGCCCTTCTACCGGCCAACCCCCGCGAGGCGCGAGCCGCCCGCGCTTGTTCGAAACGGTGGAAGGCCCGTTGATCGGTAACGCGTTCGTCGAGCGCGGCCAGACGCGCATGCGCATCAACCAGCCCAATTCCGAACAGGCGCACACTGTTTACGTCAAAAGTGAGACAGGCCAATGGCAACAGGTCGCAGAAGAGCCCTGGATGCCCACGCAACCCCTTCCCTCGTTGCTTGAAACCGCCAGCGCCCGCCTGAATGCCATCGATCAGCAACGGGCCAGGCTGCACCAGTACCAGAAACCGCAAACCCTCCCGATAGACCTGGAAGACATCGCCGAAGGCCACGCCCAGCAGTTGCGGTTTCTGGGCGAGAGCATCCGGCGCAAGGCGGGTACTGCGTTCACCGCCAGCCACCTGGCGCTAACCCAGCAGCTGGACACCGCTGCAGCAGAGATGCATGCACTGGGCCGGCAACTGCGCATAGCCCAGAGCAAGGCAAGCAGCAAGCCGACAGTGGCTTACCTGGAATACCTGGTGGAGCAGCAGGAGGTGGAGCTTGGCTGGTCGCGCACGCTGAACCCGAAACGGGACCGCAAAGGCAAGCCGGTGGAATACCTGGAGGAATACCGCATAGTGGACCGCACCAGCGGGCAGCCGCTGTGGTATGCGCACTTCCACTTCCGGCACAAACCGGCAAGCGGCTTCACCCGCCTGGAAGCAGGCCACCTGAAACTGGCCAGCGAACGTGACCTGGGGGAAGGGGCTTGGCGCGCGGCCATGACTGAGGCCCAGGCCAACAAGCTGTTCGGCAGCCTGCGCCCGGCTGGCTGACAAATGCCGCATCACCCGGGCTGCCTGACAGCCCGGGTGCCGTTTGGCTTACAGCTTGGCGATGGACACTTCGGTGGATTTCACGAAGGCGATCACTTCGCTGCCAACCTGCAGTTCCAGCTCACGCACCGAGCGGGTAGTAATCACCGAGGTGACGATGCCCGAGGCAGTCTGCACGTCGATTTCCGACAGTACCGGGCCTTCCAGGATTTCTTTCACAGTACCTTTGAACTGGTTACGAACGTTGATGGCTTTGATGGTCATGGGGTAATTCCTTCTATGGGCTTCAGTGGGTTCAGAGCGCCCAGCGCAGTTGCGTGGGCAAAGGGGCTACAGGGTCAGGTTCGGGGGCTGTGCCCGGCACCGACAGAACACGTTGCAAGACCTCGCTTTCCAGCGCGGCCAGGCGATGGGAGCCACGCGCACGGGGCCGTGGCAGGTCGACGGTAAGGTCCAGGCCCACCTCGCCTTCTTCGATCAGAATCACCCGGTCGGCCACGGCGACTGCCTCGCTCACGTCATGCGTCACCAGCAGCACCGTGAAGCCATGCTGGCGCCACAGGCGCTCGATCAGTTGCTGCATCTCGATACGGGTCAGGGCATCCAGCGCGCCGAGCGGCTCATCGAGCAACAGCAGGCGCGGCTGGTGGATAAGCGCACGGGCCAGGGCTACGCGTTGCTTCTGCCCTCCGGACAGCGCCGCAGGCCACTCGTGGGCGCGGTCGGCCAGGCCCACCGCCTCCAGTGCCTGCAGGGCGCGGGGCTGCCAGTCGCCCTTCAGGCCCAGGCCAACGTTGTCGATGACCTTTTTCCACGGCAGCAGGCGGGCGTCCTGGAACATCAAGCGGGTTTCCTCACGGGCCTCTTCCAGCGGTGCGGCACCGGCCAGCAGCTGCCCGGCAGTGGGCTGGTCGAGCCCAGCCAGCAAACGCAGCAGCGTGCTTTTGCCGCAGCCGCTGCGCCCGACGATGGCGACAAACTGGCCGGCCGGGATGTGCAGGTCGATGCCCTTCAACACCTCGCGCGGGCCAAACGCCTTGCGCAGGCCGCTGGAAGCCAGCGGGATACCCCGCAGCAGGCGTTGTGGCGAGTCGTTCAGAATGGTCATGCGGCCTCCTTCCTTGCCACCTGGTAAGCCGGGTGCCAGCGCAGCCACACACGCTCCAGGCCACGGGCGGCCAAGTCGGCGAGCTTGCCGAGCACGGCGTAGAGGACGATGGCCAGCACCACCACATCGGTTTGCAGAAACTCACGGGCGTTCATGGCCAGGTAGCCGATGCCGGCATTGGCCGAAATGGTTTCGGCAACGATCAGGGTCAGCCACATGAAGCCCAGGGCAAAGCGCACGCCCACCAGAATCGAAGGCAGTGCGCCCGGCAGAATCACCTGGCGGAACAGGCTGAAACCAGACAAACCATAGCTGCGGGCCATTTCGACCAGCGCCGGGTCGACGTTGCGGATGCCGTGGTAGGTGTTCAGGTAGATAGGGAACAGCGTGCCCAGCGCCACCAGGAAAATCTTGGCCGATTCATCGATACCGAACCACAGGATGACCAGTGGTATCAGCGCCAGGTGCGGCACGTTGCGGATCATCTGCACCGAGCTGTCGAGCAGGCGTTCGCCCCAGTTTGACAGGCCGGTGATGAAGCCCAGCACCAGCCCGATGCTGCCACCGATGACGAAGCCCAGCCCGGCGCGCCAGCCGCTGATTGCCAGGTGGGTCCAGATTTCCCCGCTGCGCACCAGCTCTACGCCGGCACTGAGCACGGCACTGGGCGCAGGCAATATGCGGGTAGACAGCCAGCCTGCACTGACGGCCAGCTGCCAGGCGGCCAGCAGCAGCACCGGCAGCGCCCATGGTGCCAGGCGCTGGGTCAGGGTGTTGGAAGTTGCACGGCTCATGACGGCCCCTCAGCTCTGCGCGACGGATTTAGGCAGGATGTCGTTAGCCACCATCTCGCCGAAGGGGCTGACGTAACCGCCTGCCGTGGCCTGTTCGGGGCGTTGCACGTCCAGGTGCGGGAACAGCAGTTCGGCCACTCGATAAGACTCTTCCAGGTGCGGGTAGCCAGAGAAGATGAAGGTGTCGATGCCCAAGGCTGCATACTCCTTGACCCGCGCCGCTACGGTCGGGCCGTCGCCCACCAGCGCTGTGCCGGCCCCGCCGCGTACCAGGCCAACGCCCGCCCACAGGTTGGGGCTGACCTCCAGCTTGTCGCGGCTGCCGTTGTGCAGTGCGGCCATGCGCTGCTGCCCCACGGAGTCGAAGCGCGCCAGCGAGGCCTGGGCGCGGGCGATGGTGTCGTCATCCAGGTGGGAAATAAGCTTTTCGGCTGCGGCCCAGGCTTCTGCGTTGGTTTCCCGCACGATCACGTGCAGGCGGATGCCAAAGCGCACCTCGCGGCCCTGCTCGGCCGCCTTGGCGCGCACCTGGGCGATTTTTTCGGCAACGGCGCTGGGTGGCTCACCCCAGGTCAGGTACAGCTCCACCTGCTCCGCCGCCAGGTCCTGGGCTGCCTCGGACGAGCCGCCGAAATACAGCGGTGGGCGCGGCTGCTGGATGGGCGGGTAGAGCAGCTTGGCGCCCTTTACCTGGATGTGCTTGCCGTCGTAGTCCACCACCTCGCCTTCCAGCACCTTGCGCCAGATGCGGGTGAACTCCACGGACGCCTCGTAGCGCTCCTGATGGTTGAGATGCAGGCCATCACCGGCCAGTTCGTCCGGGTCGCCGCCGGTTACCAGGTTGAAAAGGGCACGGCCATTGGACAGCCGGTCGAGGGTGGCAGCCTGGCGGGCTGCCACGGTGGGCGAGATGATGCCCGGGCGCAGGGCCACCAGAAACTTCAGCCGCTGGGTGACCGGGATCAACGATGCCGCCACCAACCAGGAGTCCTCGCAGGACCGCCCGGTAGGGATCAGTACACCGCCGAAACCAAGGCGGTCTGCCGCCTGGGCAATCTGTTGCAGGTAACCGTGATCGACCGCACGGGCGCCATCGGAAGTACCCAGGTACTTGCCGTCACCGTGGGTGGGCAAAAACCAGAAAATATTGAGGCTCATTGGAGTTGTCTCCTGAAGGGTGACTCAGCCGAGGCAGCGCCCCGGCGCAGGCGAAAGAATCAAGGCGCGGTGGCGACCTTGGCCGGAGGCGTCCAGATCACGTCCTTGATGCTCAGCGGCTTGGGTATCAGCTTGAGCCCCTGGAAGGTGTCAGCGATCTTTTGCTGCGCGGCCACCACGGCCGGCGTCAGCGGCGCAGCGCCGTAGCCTTGGCGCTTGACCGAGGTAAGGGTGATGTCGGCGGGCAAGCCAAGCAGCGGCGCCACCTGATCGGTAACCTGCTGCGGGTTGGCCTGTGACCACTCGCCCACCGCACGCACCTCTTCGATCAGGGCATTGATCACCGCCGGGTGCGCGGTGGCGTACTTGCGGGTGGCCAGGTAGAACTGGTGGTTGTCGACCAACCCCTTGCCGTCACGCAGCGTACGGGCTTGCAGTTGCTGCTCGGCGGCAGCCTGGTACGGGTCCCAGATCACCCAGGCGTCGACACTGCCGCGCTCGAACGCGGCACGGGCATCGGCGGGCGGCAGGTACACAGGCTGAATGTCGGTGTACTTGAGGCCGGCATCTTCCAGGGCGCGAACCAGCAGGTAATGCACGTTGGAGCCTTTGTTGAGCGCGACCTTCTTGCCCTTGAGTTCTTTTACGGACTGAATCGACGAGCCCTTGGGCACCAGAATGGCTTCGCTGTGCGGCGCAGGGGGCTCGTAGGCCACGTACAGCAAGTCGGCGCCTGCTGCCTGGGCAAACACAGGCGGGGTTTCGCCGGTAACCCCAAAGTCGACCGAACCGACGTTCAGCCCTTCAAGCAGCTGGGGGCCGCCGGGGAATTCTGTCCACTGCACCTGAATGCCCTGATCGGCCAGGCGCTTTTCCAGCGTGCCTTTGGCCTTGAGCAGCACCAGGGTGCCGTATTTCTGATAGCCGATGCGCAGGCTTTCGGCCTGGGCGTGGGTAATGGCGCCGAAGGACACAGCCGCCGCAAACAGGGCGACCAGACCGCGACGCAAGAAGACTGTGCGCATGGCGCTCTCCTGTGCGATGGGTTCGGGTTGCACCTGCTTGCCTCGTTGACGGGCGAGTAAGGTGGTAAAGCGGTGTAGCCGGTCAGATGCTCCAGCGAGCGCTGATCAGGCGTTCATTGAGGACGCCGGGCGCTACAGGGCGCGGCCGACGGGCCAGCGCCACGTGGAAGGTTTCCAGCGAGTCCAGCAGGCGGCCTTCCAGTGCCGGTGCCAGCACGGCGGGCTTGTTGCCTTCGCCGTAGGCTATCTGGCTGTCGTCGGCGAAGATCCCTTGCAGGGTCTCTTGCGCCTTGAGTGCTGAGAGCACCGGTTTCAATGCGTAGTCCACGGCCAGCATGTGGGCGATGCTGCCGCCCGTAGCGATGGGCAACACGATCTTGTGTTCCAGCGCACGCTCAGGCAGCAGGTCGAGCAGTGTCTTGAGGGCCCCGGCAAAAGATGCCTTGTACACCGGGGTAGCCACGATCAGGCCATCGACCTGGGCCACCAACTGTTGGAAGTGCTGCACCTGCGGGCTGTCGAAGCGCGCATGCAGCAGGTCTTCTGCGGGGAAGTCACGTACCTGGAAGCTCACCACTTCCACGCCCTGGCCCTGCAGCCACTGGCGCGAGCGCTCGAGCAGCACGCCGGAGCGTGAACGGGTACTGGGGCTACCACCGATTGAGACGACCAGCATTGGAAGGCTTCCTTGTGTTCTGTTGAAACGACAGTAACAGCTTCTTTATATGTCTATAAATCATATTTATTTATTTGTTTATTCCTTTAAGATCTTACAAGTGCAGGCTGTCACTCCGCGGCCGGGCACATTCTTTCAGGCAAAAAAAAGGCCGTCGAAACGGCCTGAAACCCTGCTTGGCTAAGAGCGATGCAACAACGAATCCACTAACGATTTGGCTGGGGGGTCAACCGCAGGTACGGTTTCACGGCGCGGTACCCTTTGGGGAACCGCTGCTTGATTTCTTCCTCGTCCTTGAGCGAGGGCACGATCACCACATCATCGCCGTCCTGCCAGTTCCCTGGCGTGGCCACCTTGTGGGTGTCGGTGAGTTGCAGCGAGTCGATCACCCGCAGAATCTCGTTGAAGTTGCGCCCGGTACTGGCCGGGTAGGTAATGGTCAGGCGCACCTTTTTGTTCGGGTCGATCACGAACAGCGAACGCACCGTCAGGGTATCGCTGGCGTTCGGGTGGATCAGGTCGTACAGGTCGGACACCTTGCGGTCGGCGTCAGCGATGATCGGGAAATTGACCACGGTGTTCTGGGTTTCGTTGATGTCGTCGATCCAGCGGTGGTGCGAGTCCACCGGGTCTACCGACAGGGCAATGGCCTTGACCCCACGCTTGGCAAATTCGTCCTTCAGCTTGGCGGTCAGCCCCAGCTCGGTGGTGCACACCGGGGTGAAGTCGGCGGGGTGGGAGAACAGCACACCCCAGCTGTTGCCCAGCCACTGGTGAAAGTGGATTTTGCCTTCGCTGGAATCCTGTTCGAAATCGGGGGCGATATCGCCGAGTTTGAGGCTCATGGGCTGCAACTCCTGTGCTGGCGCCGTGGGGTATGAGTTCAATGTGCCTGCATTCGAATAAAAATAAAAAGAATAAATAATGATTTATTTATAATTTTTTAGCCTATTGAATTGCAGGTACAAAAAAGCCTCGCACACGGCGAGGCTTTCTACTGGCGCTACGACTTACAGGAAGTTGTAAGTGTAGTTGAAGATCAGACGGGTCTGGTCCTGGTCAGCCAGCGAGCTGGTGCCGGTGCCACGGTATACGCCGTGACGCAGGCTGGCGCCCAGGCCCTTGAAGGTGCCTTCCTGGATCACGTAGTCGACGCGAGCGTCACGTTCCCATTCGCTGAAGGTGCCGTTGCCGTTGGCGTTCTTGCCGTCTTCGCCTTTAAGGTACGAGACCGACGCCTTCAGGCCCGGTACGCCCAGGCGTGCGAAGTCATACGAGTACTGACCGAAGGTGGTGTTTTCACCCGCCTTGGCGAACTGGTTGATCATGCTGTCGGTGAACAGGTAGAAGCTTGCACCGCCGGCGCCTTCCAGCGAGGAGCGCGAGCCGTCCTTGCGGACGCTGCCCTGGTTCAGCCATACGAAGCCACCGTCGTCGTTGACGCGCTGGTGACCGACCATGAGCGAGTGGCCACCCAGGGTGTAGGTGAACATCGCGGACCAGGTCTTGTTGTCGACTTCGCCCGGGTTCTTGGCAAAGCCGCCGTTGTTGTTGAAGGTGTAGCCCGAATCGCCGTTGCGGCCGTCGCTGCTGCTGTTGAAATAGCGCAGGTCGGTCTTGAAGGACTGGTCGTCAGCGATCTTGAAGACGTGGGTAGCCCCCAGGAAGTGCTGCTTGTAGAAGTCTTCCAGGTTCGAGTAGTAGTACTGCAGGGTCAGGTCTGGCGTGAGCTTGTAGTCCAGGCCGCCGTAGCGGAACTTGTTGCTGTCACGGAAGGCGCCGTTGACCGACAGGCCGGTGCGGTTGCTCGAAGCACGGCCCATGGCGTGCGTCAGCTGGCCCGCGTTGATGGTCAGGTTGTCGATTTCCTTCGACTGGATGGTGCCACCCTCGAAGGTCTGCGGCAGCAGACGGCCATCGTTGGACACCAGGATCGGCAGGTTTGGCGCCAGGGCGCTACCGTAGTGAACCTCGGTCTTGGAGAAGCGTGCCTTGGCGTTACCACCTACGCGCGCCCACTGGCTGGCAGCAGAACCGTCGGAGTCGCTAGGGAAGAAGCTGCTGTTGTCCGGGTGCTTGCCGCGGCCACCGTCCAGGTGGATACCCCACAGGGCCTGTACGTCAACACCGAAGCCAACGGTACCCTCGGTGAAACCGGACAGGTAGTCGAGCTTGAAGCCCTGACCCGACTCACGGTTGTCTGCGCCACCGTCACGGTTGTCGTTGTTGAAGTACATGGTGCGCGAGCTGAGCGACAGTTTGCTGTCGTCTACGAAACCGGCAGCGCCTGCTTGTTGGGCGATAACCCCCAGTGCCACGGCGATGGCCAGGCTGGACTTGTACATGTTTTGCTCCTCTACGTTCTAATTTTTGTGTATCGCTGGCGGCGGGGTCTGTGCCCTGCTCACCGTGGATTGGCGATTTAGTCCCAAAGCGTGACCATTTAGTCAATCGTTTCTAAACATTTCGCGACTTTAGTCTAAGGCGCCACCTGGGCTACAGGATAATGACAATCCTATAAATCCAAAATGACTGTTTTGTGAATCCTTAAGATTTTTACGGAATATGGTGTGAACCTTTACTGCGTTTTGTTGTAGGTCGCGCCAGGGGAATAACCATAGGTTATTTCCAGGCGGTTGGCGCGCATTTGCTGAAAAAGATCACCCGGCTGCACCAACCGCCTAAGCTAATGCTTAAAAGTTATTTAGTTCGTCTTTCTTAGATCATTTAGCCTTCTCGTCACTGCCTCCTTGCCGACGAGAACGCCCAATGAATCCGCATACTCCACTGCGCCTGCTTACCGCCCTCACCCTCGCCGGCGCCAGCTGGCTGGCACAGGCCGCCGACCTGACCGTTGCTTACCAGACCACGGTCGACCCCGCCAAAGTGGCCCAGGTTGACGGCAACTACGAAAAAGCCAGCAAGGCCAGTATTGACTGGCGCAAGTTCGATAACGGGGCCGATGTGATCACTGCGGTGGCCAGCGGCGACGTACAGATCGGCTACTTGGGCTCAAGCCCGTTGGCAGCTGCCGCCACGCGCAAGCTGCCCATCGAGACATTCCTGATCGCCACGCAGATCGGCGCCGGTGAAGCCCTGGTCGCCCGCGACAACATCAAGACCCCGCAAGACCTGATAGGCAAGAAAGTGGCGGTGCCGTTTGTTTCCACGGGGCATTACAGCCTGCTGGCAGCGCTGAAAGGCTGGAACATCGACCCTGCCAAGGTGCAGATCCTCAACTTGGCACCACCGGCCATCATCGCCGCCTGGAAGCGTGGCGATATCGATGCCACCTATGTGTGGGACCCAGCCCTGGGTGTGGCCAAGGAAACCGGCAAGGTGCTGATCACCTCTGGCGAGCTGGCCAAGCAAGGCGCCCCGACCTTCGACGCCTGGATCGTGCGCAAGGACTACGCCACCAAACACCCTGAAGTAGTCAAGGCCTTCGCCAAGGTCACGCTGGATGCCTACGCCGCCTACCGCCACGACCCCAAAACCTGGCTGGCCAACCCCGACAACGTGGCCAAGCTGGCCAAGCTGTCGGGTGCCAAACCCAGCGACATCCCGGTACTGCTGCAAGGCAACGTCTACCCCCTGGCCGCTGACCAGGCCAAGGCGCTGGGCGCCCCGACCACCCAGGCGCTGACCGACACGGCCACCTTCCTCAAGCAGCAGGGCAAGGTCGACGCCGTACTGCCGGACTACGCGCCCTACGTCAGCGCCCAGTACCTGCCCAACTGAACCCGTAGATAACCACGGAGCCTGCCATGGCCTTGCTCGAACTGGAGCACATCAGTGCACAGTACCCCGGCGCCACCGCCCCTGTACTGGCCGACATCAACCTCAGCCTGGGGCCGCGCCAACTGCTGGTGGCCCTTGGGCCCTCCGGCAGCGGCAAGACGTCGCTGCTGAACCTGATCGCCGGCTTCGTCAGCCCCAGTAGCGGCCGCATCACCCTCGACGGTGTGCCGGTCGCAGGGCCCGGAGCGGAACGCGGCGTGGTGTTCCAGGACGACGCCCTGCTGCCCTGGCAGAACGTGCTGGCCAATGTTGCCTTCGGCCTGGAGCTGGCCGGTGTGCCACGTGCGCAGCGGCAAGCCAAGGCACGGGAGATGCTGGCGCTGGTAGACCTGCACGGCTTTGCCGAGCGCAGCATATGGCAGCTCTCCGGCGGCCAGAAACAGCGGGTTGGCCTGGCCAGGGCCCTGGCAGCCAACCCACGGGTGCTGCTGATGGACGAGCCGTTCGGCGCCCTGGATGCCTTCACCCGCGAGCAGATGCAGGAGCTGTTGCTGCAAGTGTGGCAACGCACTGCCAAACCCGTGTTCCTGATTACCCACGACATCGAAGAAGCCGTATTCCTGGCCAGCGACCTGATACTGCTGGCGCCCAACCCGGGGCGGGTGGTAGAGCGCCTGCAACTGGACTTTGGCCAGCGCTATGCAGCCGGCGAACCCGCACGTGCCATCAAGTCTGACCCGGCCTTCATCGAAACCCGCGAACACGTGCTGGCGCGGGTGTTTTCCCAGCGCCAGCACCTGAAGGAGCACGCATGAACATCCTGGACCTGCTGGCAGACGGCGAACCCGACGCGTCGGCGCAGCCCGCCCTGCGTGCACGCCGCCCACTGCCCACCCGCTGGATCAGCGCCCTGACACTGGGCAGCCTGCTGCTGGCCTGGTGGCTGGTAACCGCTGCTGGTTGGGTAGAGCCGCTGTTTCTGCCCTCACCGGCGGATATTCTGAACCGGGCCTGGGGCCTGCTGACCCAGGGCTACATGGACGCCAGCCTGTGGCAGCACCTGGCCGCCAGCCTCGGGCGCATCGGCGTCGCGCTGCTGGCTGCTACCCTGACAGCCATCCCGGTGGGCATTGCCATCGGCTACAACCGCGTGGCGCGGGGCATCCTCGACCCACTCATCGAGTTCTACCGGCCCATCCCGCCGCTGGCCTACCTGCCACTGATCGTGATCTGGTGCGGCATCGGTGAAGCCTCGAAAGTACTGCTGATCTACCTGGCCATTTTTGCCCCGATCGCCATCGCCACCGCCACCGGCGTACGCACCGTCGACCCGGCCAGGTTACGTGCCGCGCAGTCGTTGGGTGCCAGCAAGGCCCAGCTGGTTCGTCACGTGATCCTGCCCAGCGCGCTGCCCGACATTCTCACCGGCATACGCATCGGCCTGGGCGTGGGCTGGTCCACCCTGGTGGCCGCCGAGCTGATCGCAGCCACCAGCGGCCTGGGCTTCATGGTGCAGTCTGCCGCGCAGTTTCTGGTCACGGATGTGGTGGTACTGGGCATCCTGCTGATCGCGCTGATCGCCTTCGCGCTGGAAATGAGCCTGCGCGCCCTGCAACGCAAGCTGGTGCCCTGGCACGGGCAAGCCCACTGACCACGCCGGCACACTGGCGCCTGATTAAGAGACCGACATGAGCCTGACCATTACCCCCCTCAGCCCGGCACTGGGGGCACAGATCAGTGGCGTGGACATCAGCCGCGACATCACCGCCCAGGACCGCGATGCCATCGAGCAGGCGCTGCTCCAGCACCAGGTGTTGTTCCTGCGCGACCAGCCCATCAACCCGCAGCAGCAGGCACGCTTTGCCGCGCTGTTCGGTGACCTGCACATTCACCCGATCTACCCCAATGTGCCGCAGACACCGCAGGTGCTGGTGCTGGATACCGCCGTGACCGATGTGCGGGACAATGCGGTGTGGCACACCGACGTGACCTTTTTGCCTACCCCGGCACTTGGCGCCGTGCTCAGCGCCAAGCAGCTGCCGGCCTACGGTGGCGACACTTTGTGGGCCAGCGGCATTGCGGCGCTGGAGGGTTTGTCGGCGCCGCTACGGGCGATGCTGGAGGGGCTTACGGCCACCCACGACTTCACCAAGTCGTTCCCGCTGGCGCGTTTTGGGACCACGCCAGAAGACCTGGCGCGCTGGGAGGCCACGCGGCGCAACAACCCGCCGCTGTCGCACCCAGTGGTGCGTACCCACCCGGTCAGCGGGCGCAAGGCGTTGTTCGTCAACGAGGGGTTTACCACGCGTATCAACGAGCTGAGCGAACTGGAAAGCGATGCTCTGTTGCGGCTGTTGTTCGCCCATGCCACGCGGCCGGAGTTCAGCATTCGCTGGCGCTGGCAGGAGAACGACGTGGCGTTCTGGGACAACCGCGTGACCCAGCACTTTGCCGTGGACGATTACCGACCAAGCCGGCGGGTGATGCATCGGGCCACCATTTTGGGGGATGCACCCTTCTGATCGGGGCATCACCGCGGCCTGTCATGGCGACGAGCCGCGGCGATGCCTGCAGGGCAGCCTCTAGCGCACCAGATGCAGGAACTGCATGTGCCGTTCGTACTGATCAAGGATGTCGTTGATGATCTGCTCCTTGCTGTAGCCCACCAGGTCGTAGTCCTGGCTGCCTTCGCTCAGGTGCACTTCCGCCCGGTAGTAGCGGCGGTTCTTCAAGTCCTGCGCGCCCAGCCCACCCAGGGCGAACGATGGCGTGAAGTAGCCACGCATCTGCACCTGGTAGATGAACGGCTGCTCTTCGCCATGGCCCACCTTCAGGCTGACGTTGTCGTGGCTGGGGTCGTCCTGGGTGATCAGCACAAGGCCCTTCTGCTCGAACACTTCACGTACATCGGCAATGGCCGGGCGCACCACGTCATCCATGAAGCGGTACACCTCATCGCGTGACGGGAAGTGCACCGCCTGGTTCAGGCGCTGCCGCCAGCCGCCACGGCCACGCCGCGTCTGGGCGAAGGGTGCCAGGGAGTGCAACTGTGCGATCCGCCGCTGCGACTCCATGTAGAACGCCTTGTGCAGCCCCCACATCATGCACAGCAGAATCAGCGAGAACGGCAACGACGTCAGCACCACCGCCGACTTCAGCGAATCGATGCTGCCGGCGAACAGCAAGGCGCTGGTGACCAGCGCGGTCATGGCGCCCCAGAAGATGCGCAGCCAGTTGGGGCCGTCTTCGTCGGTACTGCCGCCCGTGGCAGACAGGGTGGACAGCACCACGGTGCCGGAGTCGGCCGAGGTGACGAAGAACACGAAACTGATGAACACCGTCATGGCGATCACCGCTTTGCTCCAGGGGTAGGTTTCCAGCAGCAGGTACAGGCTCATGGACGGGTTGTCCAACGCTGCCTGGCCCAGTGCCGTCATGCCATGGTTGATCACCTGGTCCAGTGCGCTGTTGCCGAAGATCGACATCCACGCCAGGGTGAAGCCGAGCGGAATCAGCAGCACACCGAACACGAACTCGCGGATGGTGCGCCCACGGGAAATACGGGCAATGAACAGGCCCACGAAGGGTGCCCAGGCAATCCACCATGCCCAGTAGAACACCGTCCAGCCACCCAGCCAGTCGCGGTTCTCGCCGTAGGCATACACGTCGAAGCTTTTGCGTGGCAACGCGCCCAGGTAGTCACCGAGGTTCTGGATCAAGGTGTTGAACAGGTGCTGGGTGGGGCCGGCGAACAGCACGAACAGCAACAGCGCGCAGGCCAGGAACAGGTTGATGTCGCTCATCACCCGCACGCCCTTCTCCACCCCTGCAACTGCCACTGCAACGGCAGCGCCCATCATCAGGGTGATCAGCACCACTTGTACCCACTGGCTGTGGCTGATGCCGAACAGGTAGTCCAGGCCGGCATTGAGGTGCAGCACCCCAAACCCCATGTCGGCGCCCAGGCCGAAAACCGTGGCGATGATGCCGAAGCCGTCAACGGCGTAGCCGATAGGCCCGTTGATACGCTTGCCAATCAGCGGGTACAGCGCCGACCGCAACGCCAGCGGCAGGTTGTGGCGGTAGGCGAAATACGCCAGCGCCATGCCGACAAAGGCGAATACACCCCAGCCATGCAGGCCCCAGTGCAAGAACAGAATCTGCATGGCCTGGCGCCCGGCTTCGGCCGTGCCAGCCTCGCCCTGCGGCGGCTGCAGCATGTGGGTAAGGGGTTCGGACACGCAGAAGAAGAACAGCGTGATGCTGATGCCGGCGGCGAAGAGCATGCCGGCCCATGACAGGTAACTGAACTCGGGCTCGTCGTGGTCGGCACCGAGCTTGATCTTGCCGTAGCCAGACAAGGCGGTGACCACCACGAAGACCAGATACAGCGTCATCGCCAGCATGTAGTACCAGCCGACGGTGTTGGCAGCCCAGTTCTGCGCCGCCAGCAACCAGTCGCCTGCGGTTTGCGGATTGGAGATGACCACCAGGCCAAAAATGAGGATGAAGCTTGCCGCAAAATAGAACACCGGTGGGTTCATGCGGACCTTGCCGTTGGCAAGTGAAGGGGTCGGCGCACTCATGGGGCATGCACCTCGTCGTAGGACGGAAGGCTCGAAATGAACGGGTTCAGCAAAGGAATCCTCCTGTTGAACACCGGCGGGGGACCAGCGTTTTTAAATTGAACAAGCGTTCAAGTTAATCATGGATTGGGCGTTGGATGCGAATAAGGCCGCTGACCGGTGGGTTTGGTTCCCAGCTGGGTTCGGGGTTGTGAGCGCCGCAGGGCGGCGCTTCGCAAGGGGCAGCAGAAGGGGCTATTGCTTGTCCTGGCAATCCAGTTGCAGGTTTGCCTGGGTGATGTTGCTTTCGGCCGGCACACTGCGGGTCAGCCACACGTTACCGCCGATGGTCGACCCCTTGCCGATGGTAATCCGCCCCAGCACGGTAGCGCCGGCGTAGATGACCACGTCGTCTTCCACGATCGGGTGCCGCGCCAGGCCCTTGTGCAAGGTGCCGGACTCATCGCTGGGGAAGCGCTTGGCGCCGAGGGTCACGGCCTGGTAGATGCGTACGCGCTCGCCGATGATCGCGGTTTCGCCGATTACTACACCGGTACCGTGGTCGATGAAGAAGCTGGGGCCGATTTGCGCACCGGGGTGGATGTCGATGCCCGTGGCCGAATGCGCCAGCTCCGAACTGATCCGCGCCAGCAAAGGCAGGCCAGCACGGTAAAGGTGGTGGGCGAGGCGGTGGTGAATGATGGCCAGGATGCCTGGGTAGCACAGCAACACCTCATCGACGCTGCGTGCGGCGGGGTCACCGTGGTAGGCCGCCAGCACGTCGGTGTCGAGCATCACGCGCAGGCCCGGCAGCGCTGCGGCGAAACCCTGGATCAACCTGAGTGCCTGCGCATCCGCGCCGGCCATGTCGTCCTGGCTTTGCCGGGCGGCATAGCGCAGTTCCAGGCGCGCCTGGGCCAGCAAAGCATTCAGGGCGGCATCCAGGGTGTGCCCCACGTAGAAATCTTCGCTCTCTTCACGCAAGTCCACAGGCCCGAGGCGCATGGGGAACAACGCGCCGCACAGTTGCTCCAGCACGTGCCGCATCGCCTCGCGCGAGGGCAGCTCGCGGCCACCTTGCTCACCGCTGCTGCGGCCGTTGCGGCTGCGCCATTGCTCACGGGCGCCACGCAACCCGGCCACGATACTGTGCAACTGCCAGTGCCCAGATGAAGGTTGTTCGCTCACGGTTGTCTCCTGCCGTATCGGCCATCCAGTTTTATCGCCAGACCCGCAAACGGCCCGGCCCGGCCTGTGTGCGAACCACTCTACGGCAAAACAGTCACTTGGAAATAACACCGCTTTATTCCATGCTGCGCCAGGCTGGGCATAAGGGAAGCGAGTTATAAAAAAAGGAATAACAAGATAATTTTTTAGTATTTCCTGGCCTAACACGCCAACCCTATAGTCGCCACCCACTACTTCCACAACAAGCGCGGGGCTCAGACATGTCGAAATTCGTCAAACCATTACTCAACGCAAGCCTGGCTGTGGTGCTGGGTACCGGCCTGCTCGGCCACGCCTTAGCCGGGGAGGAACTCAAGACCATCCAGGAAAAGGGCGTGATCAACGTCGGCCTGGAAGGCACCTACCCACCGTTCAGCTTCCAGGACGAAAACGGCAATCTGACCGGCTTCGAAGTGGAGCTGTCCGAGCTGTTGGCCAAAGAGCTCGGAGTAAAGGCCAAGATTCAGCCCACCAAATGGGACGGCATTCTGGCGGCACTGGAGTCCAAGCGCCTGGACGTGGTGGTCAACCAGGTGACCATTTCTGACGAGCGCAAAAAGAAGTACGACTTCTCCGAGCCATACACCGTCTCTGGTATCCAGGCGCTGGTCCTGAAGAAGAAGGCCGACCAGCTGAACATCAAGAGTGCCCAGGACCTGGCTGGCAAGAAGGTGGGTGTAGGGCTCGGCACCAACTACGAGCAGTGGGTGAAGCAGGATGTGCCCCAGGCTGAAGTGCGTACCTACGAGGACGACCCGAGCAAGTTCGCCGACCTGCGCAACGGCCGCATCGACGCCATTCTGATCGACCGCCTGGCCGCGCTGGAATATGCGCAAAAAGCCAAGGACACCGAACTTGCCGGTGATGCGTTCTCGCGCCTGGAAAGCGGCGTGGCACTGCGCAAAGGTGAACCGGAGCTGCTGGCGGCCATCAACAAGGCCATCGACAAGCTCAAGGCAGATGGCACCCTGGCCAAGCTCTCCGAAAAATACTTTGGTGCTGATGTCACCCAATGATCGCTGAAAGCCTGCAACTGGTTGTCGACTCCGCGCCCTTCTTGCTGAAGGGCGCGGGTTATACGGTCCTGCTCAGCGTCGGGGGGATGTTCTTTGGCCTGCTGCTGGGCTTTGCCCTGGCATTGATGCGGCTGTCCAAGGTGCTGCCGGTGAACTGGCTGGCGCGGGTCTACGTGTCGTTCTTCCGCGGCACACCGCTGCTGGTGCAGCTGTTCGTGATCTACTTCGGCATGCCGCAGATCGGCATCGAACTTGACCCCATCCCTGCCTCGCTGATCGGCCTGTCACTGAACATGGCGGCCTATGTGTGCGAAATTCTGCGCGCCGCGATTTCCTCCATCGACCGCGGCCAATGGGAAGCGGCGGCCAGTATTGGCATGACCCGCGTGCAGGCCATGCGCCGGGCCATTTTGCCCCAGGCGCTGCGCACAGCGCTGCCGCCGCTGGGCAACAGCTTCATTTCGCTGGTCAAGGACACCGCGCTGGCGGCCACCATCCAGGTGCCGGAGCTGTTCCGTCAGGCTCAGCTGATTACCGCACGCACCTTCGAGGTGTTCACCATGTACGTGGCAGTGGCGGTGATCTACTGGGTGCTGTGCAGCATCCTGGCTCACTTCCAGAACCGCATGGAAGCGCGGGTCAACCAGCATGACCAGGAGCATTGAGCATGATTGAAGTCAAAGGCCTTACCAAGCGCTTCAAGGGCCAGACCGTGCTCGACGGCATCGACCTGACCGTGCAGGCCGGCGAAGTGGTGGCCATCATCGGCCCCAGCGGCTCGGGCAAGACCACCTTCCTGCGTTGCCTCAACCTGCTGGAAACGCCCGATGCCGGGCAGATCCATATTGGCGACATCGGCATCGACGCCAACCGCCCGCTGGGTTCGCAACAGGGGGCGATCCGCCGGCTGCGCCAGCAGGCCGGGTTCGTGTTTCAGAACTTCAACCTGTTCCCGCACCGCACAGCACTGGAAAACGTCATCGAAGGGCCGGTGATCGTCAAGAAGACACCCCGCGAGCAGGCCGAGGCCCTGGGCCGACAGCTGTTGGCCAAGGTTGGCCTGGCCGGCAAGGAAGACGCCTACCCCAGGCGGTTGTCCGGCGGCCAGCAACAGCGTGTCGCCATCGCGCGTGCCTTGGCCATGGAGCCGCAGGTGATCCTGTTCGACGAACCTACCTCGGCACTGGACCCGGAGCTGGTGGGTGAGGTGCTGGCGACCATCCGCAGCCTGGCCGAAGAAAAACGCACCATGATCATCGTCACTCACGAAATGAGCTTTGCCCGCGACGTGGCGAACCGGGTGGTGTTTTTCGACAAGGGCGTGATCGTGGAGCAGGGCGAGGCCAAGGCATTGTTCGCGGCCCCGCAGCAAGAGCGCACCCGGCAGTTCTTGCGCAAGTTCCTGGGCACGGCCGCCTCTGAGTAACGCCCCGCGCCCGCCCTGCCAAAGGGCGGGCAGCCCTCTTCTATGCATATTCCAAAGCGTTAGTTCATAAACTTTTTATAAAGCCTTACGGTATATATACCGGACCACCGGACCAGCACACATCTGCCGCAATCAGCTGTAGCGGCATTACTTATTTGTGAGGTCAGGAATGGTCAGGATCACAATCACCCCAGTGCGTAACGCCAGGGCATTGAGTGCAGCCAAGGAGCGGCACTGATGCCCACACATGCCCAAATCCCTTCCAGCAGCGACCTGGACAGCGCGCCACCCCTGCTGCCGGCCAAGATACTGCGCAACGATGCCGAGGCCTTGCAGGCAGCACGCGACGTTGCCACAGTAGCCCGTGAACACGCCGCACGTCGCGACCAGCAACGCAAACTGCCCTGGGCCGAAATCGAACTGTTCACCCGCAGTGGCCTGGGCAGCATCAGCGTGCCCAAAGCCCATGGTGGCCCAGACGTGTCGTTCGAGACCGTGGCCGAGGTGTTCCGCCTGATCAGTGCTGCCGACCCCGCGCTGGGGCAGATCCCGCAGAACCAGTTCGGCATGCTGCAACTGCTGCGCCTTACGGCAACCGAGGCGCAACAGGCAACGCTGTTTCGCAGCGTGCTGGACGGCTGGCGCATCGGTAATGCAGGCCCCGAGCGTGGCACCAAGGACACCCTCACCCTCAAGGCCCGGATTACCCGCGCAGGCGACGGCTTTCGCATCAGCGGCGAGAAGTTCTATTCCACCGGTGCCCTGTTCGCCCACTGGGTAGCAGTAAAGGCGCTGGACGAACAAGGCCGCCAGCGCCTGGCATTCGTACGCCGCGGCACCCCGGGCCTGCGTATCGTCGATGACTGGTCCGGGTTCGGCCAGCGCACCACCGCCAGTGGCACGGTGCTGCTGGACGAGGTGCCGGTGGAGGCCGAGCTGGTCATCGACAACTGGCGCCAGCGCGATGTGCCCAATATCCAGGGCGCCGCCTCGCAGCTCATTCAGGCAGCGATAGACGCCGGCATCGCAGAAGCGGCAATCGACGACGCCATCACCTTCGTGCGTGAAAAATCACGCCCATGGATCGAGGCCAAGGTCGACCGTGCCAGCGACGACCCTTACGTAATCGCCGACATCGGCCGCCTCAAGCTCGACCTGCACGCCGCCGAGGCTTTGCTACGCAAAGCTGCGCGTGTGCTTGACGAGGTCAATGCCAAAACTGTGGATGCCGAGTCGGCGGCGCGGGCCTCGATTGCGGTAGCCGAAGCCAAGGTGCTCACCACCGAAATTGCCCTGCAGGCGAGCGAAAAACTGTTCGAGCTGGCCGGCAGCCGCGCCACCCTCGCCGAGTTCAACCTCGACCGCCACTGGCGCAATGCACGCGTACACACCCTGCACGACCCGGTGCGCTGGAAGTACCACGCGGTGGGCGCCTACCACCTCAACGGCACCCGGCCCGCGCGGCATTCCTGGATCTGATCTGCAGCGTGCGTGGGGCCACTGAGTGCCCCCACGCCGCGGAGAAACACCATGACTACAAGCATCATCAGCAACGACGCCGAAGCCCTCGGCGTTGCCGAACACCTTGCCCAGCAGTTGCGCCGCGACAGCGCCCTGCGCGACCGTGAGCGGCGTTTGCCACACGCAGAACTCGAGCTGTTCACCCGCTCGGGGCTGTGGGGCATCAGCGTGCCCAAGGCGTACGGTGGGGCGGGCGTATCCAATGTCACACTGGCCAAGGTGATCGCCCGCATTGCCCAGGCCGACGGTTCACTCGGGCAAATACCGCAGAACCACTTCTACGCGCTGGAAGTGCTGCGGGTAAACGGCACACCCGCGCAGCAACAGCGCCTTTATGCAGAAGTGCTGGGTGGCCGTCGCTTCGGTAACGCCCTGGCCGAGCTGGGCACCAAGACCGCCAATGATCGCACCACCCTGCTGAGCCGCGACGGCGCGGGCTGGCGAATCAATGGCCGCAAGTTCTATGCGACTGGCGCCATCTATGCCCAGCGCATTCCAACCTCGGTGGTTGACGAACAAGGCGTGCAGCACCTGGCCTTCGTGCCCGCCGACAGCCAGGGGCTGCAGGTGATAGACGACTGGAGCGGGTTTGGCCAGCGCACCACTGGCAGTGGCTCTGTGGTGTTCGACAACGTCTGGGTCAACGCCGATGACGTGGTGCCGTTCCAGAGCGTGTTCGAGCGCCCGACACCGGTGGGGCCGCTGGCGCAGATTCTTCATGCTGCCATCGATACCGGCATCGCCCGCGCCGCCTATGAAGACGCCCTGCACTTCGTGCGTACCCGCAGCCGGCCCTGGGTGGACTCGGGTGTGGAACGTGCCAGCGACGACCCGCTGACCCTCAAGAGCTTCGGCCACTTGGCCATACGCCTGCATGCCGCCGAAGCCTTGCTGGAACGTGCCGGCGAATACCTGGACCTGGCCCGAGCGCACAGCACTGCCGACAGCGTCGCCGCTGCGTCCATCGCCGTGGCTGAAGCGCGGGCCATCAGCACCGAAATTGCACTGGCAGCCGGCACCACCCTGTTTGAGCTGGGCGGCAGCCAGGCCACCCTGGCCGAACACAACCTGGACCGCCACTGGCGCAACGCCCGCGTGCATACCCTGCACGACCCGGTGCGCTGGAAGTACCACGCCATCGGCAACTACTACCTCAACGATGCCAACCCGCCACGCAGGGGGACCATCTGATGGCCAGGCACATTCTGCTCAACGCCTTCAACATGAACTGCGTGGGGCATATCAACCATGGCCTGTGGACCCACCCCCGCGACACTTCCACCCAGTACAAGACCCTCGAGTACTGGACCGACCTGGCGCGCCTGCTGGAGCGGGGGCTGTTCGACGGGCTGTTCATCGCCGACATCGTCGGCACCTATGACGTGTATGGCCAGTCGCTGGACGTGCCGCTGAAGGAATCCATTCAGCTGCCGGTTAATGACCCACTGCTGCTGGTGTCCGCCATGGCCGCAGTCACTCGCCACCTGGGTTTCGGCCTGACTGCCAACCTGACCTACGAGGCGCCCTACCTGTTTGCACGGCGCCTTTCCACCCTGGACCACCTGAGCAATGGCCGGGTTGGCTGGAACATCGTGACCGGCTACCTGGACAGCGCGGCCCGCGCCATGGGCCTTGCCCAGCAGCCCGAACACGACCGGCGCTACGACCAGGCCGATGAATACCTGCAGGTGCTGTACAAGCTGCTGGAAGGCAGCTGGGCGGACGATGCCGTGGTTGCCGACCGCCAGCAGCGCGTGTACGCGCACCCCGACAAGGTGCGCAAGGTTCAACACCATGGGGCGTTCTACGACGTGGACGGCTACCACCTGTGCGAGCCGTCGCCCCAGCGCACGCCTGTGCTGTTCCAGGCGGGCAGTTCGCCCCGCGGCCTGGCCTTCGCCGGCAACCATGCAGAATGCGTATTCATCAGCGGCCAGGACAAGGCCGCCACCCGCGCCCAGGTCGACAAGGTGCGTGCCGCAGCAGTAGCGGCAGGGCGTACAGCAAACGCCGTAAAGGTGTTCATGGGCATCACGGTGATCGTTGCGCCCACCGAGCAGCAGGCCCAGGCCCGGCATGCCGAGTACCTGCGCCATGCCAGCGCTGAAGCCGGGGTGGCGCACTTTGCCGCGTCCACCGGCATCGATTTTGCCGCGTACGGCCTCGATGAACCCATCGCCTTCCGCCAGGGCAACGCCATCCAGTCGGCCACCCGTCAGTTGCAGAGCGACGCCTGGACCCGCAGGCGCCTGCTGCAACAGCACGCCCTGGGTGGCCGCTACGTAACCCTGGTCGGCGACCCGCAGCAGGTGGCCGAGCAACTGATCGCCTGGGCCGACGACACCGGCCTGGACGGCTTCAACCTCACCCGCACCGTCACCCCCGAAAGCTTCGAGGACTTCATCGAGCTGGTCGTGCCCCAATTGCAAAAGCGCGGCCGCTACAAAACCGCCTATGCCCCCGGCACCCTGCGAGAAAAACTGTTCGACGCCAGCCACCCACACCTGCCAGCCGACCACCCAGGTTCGGCCTACCGCTTTACCCCCTACCCTGCCCCGACTGGAGCCCTGCACCATGCTTGAGAAACTGTTCCGGCCCGTCGCGGCCATCGCTGTTGCACTGGGCCTTGCAGCCGGCGCCAATGCGGCCGAGCCGCTGAAAATCGGCACCACCTCGGCTTTCGCCATTCCGCTGGAGGCTGCGGTGGAAGAAGCACACAAGCAAGGCCTGGAGGTGAAGCTGGTGGAGTTCAGCGACTGGATTGCCCCCAACGTCAGCCTCAACAGTGGGGACATCGACGTCAATTACTTCCAGCACATTCCCTTTCTGGAAAACGCCAAGGCGGCCGCCGGTTTCAACCTGGTGCCGTACGCCCCTGGCATCATCAACAACGTAGGCCTGTACTCGAAAAAGTACAAAAGCTTTGCCGAACTACCGGATGGCGCCAGCGTGGCCATCGCCAACGACCCCATCAACAGCGGCAGGGGCCTGCAACTGCTGGCCAAGGCGGGGCTGATCACCCTGAAACCCGGGGTCGGCTACAAAGCCACCGAAGACGACATCGTCGCCAACCCGAAGAACCTGAAAATCCTCCAGGTGGAGGCCGTGCAGCTGGTGCGCGCCTATGACGACGCCGACCTGGTGCAGGGCTACCCCGCCTACATCCGCCTGGCCAAGACGTTCGATGCCGGGTCTGCATTGCTGTTCGATGGCCTGGAAAACAAGGAATACGTGATCCAGTTCGTGATCCGCCCACAGAGCAAGGGCGACCCGCGCCTGGCCAAGTTCGTCGACATCTACCAGCATTCGCCGGTGGTGCGGGCAGCGTTGGACAAGGCCCACGGCACGCTGTACCAGGCAGGTTGGGAGGGGTGACATGAGCCAGACCAGCGCACTGAAGGTGCCAGGTGCCGCGCCCCTGCCGCTGCAGGCCGAGCCGCTGACCCTGCGCCCGGATGTGAATGACGCCCACGTGCGCTTCATAGGCCTGGGCAAGACCTACCCGGGCCAGGCGCAGCCCGCCCTGCAAGGCATCGACCTGAACATCCGCCGTGGTGAAATCTTCGGCATCATTGGCCGCAGCGGTGCTGGCAAGTCCTCGCTGCTACGCACCATCAACCGCCTTGAGCAGCCCAGCCATGGCCGGGTGCTGGTGGACCAGGTGGACATTGGCGGGTTCGACGAGGACCAACTGGTGAACCTGCGCCGCAGCATTGGCATGATCTTCCAGCACTTCAACCTGATGTCGGCCAAGACGGTGTGGCAGAACGTGGAGTTGCCGCTGAAAGTGGCTGGCATGGCCAAGGCCGAGCGCCAGCGCAAGGTACGCGCCCTGTTGCAACTGGTAGGCCTTGAGGAAAAGCACCAGGTGTACCCGGCGCAGCTGTCGGGGGGCCAGAAGCAGCGGGTAGGCATCGCCCGGGCACTGGTGCACGACCCACGCATATTGCTGTGCGATGAAGCCACTTCCGCACTGGACCCGGAAACCACCGCATCGATTCTTGAGCTGCTGCGCGACATCAACCGGCGCCTGGGCCTGACCATCGTCCTGATCACCCATGAAATGGCGGTGATCCGCGACATCTGCCACCAGGTCGTGGTGCTGGACCGCGGCCAGGTGGTGGAACAGGGCGAAGTCTGGCGGGTGTTCGGTGCGGCACGCCATGCCGTGACGCGCACATTGCTGGCACCGTTGCAACCCAGGTTGCCAGACGCGTTGACGGGCCGCCTGCAAGCCAGCCCGGCAAGCCGGGACAGCGCCGTGGTGCTGAAGCTGACGGTGTTGGGCGAACCGGACCTGACTGCATTGTTCAACACGTTGGGCGGCAGCGTGCGGTTGCTGCAGGGCGGGGTACAAGCCATCGGCGAGCATGCCCTGGGGCAGTTGATCGTGTCGGTGCAGCATTCGCCGCATGCGACCGGCCCGTTACTGGAGCGGGCCCGTCGCTGGGCCGAAGATGTGGAGGTGCTGGGTTATGTGGTTTGATCGCTTGCTGCAGGGCTTGCTTGATACCTTGTTGATGGTGGGTGTGTCATCGCTGATCGCCCTGCTGGCCGGTGTGCCGATGGCAGTGTTGCTGGTCACCAGCGACAAAGGCGGCATCTTTGCGGCCCCCACGCTGAACCGCGCGCTGGGGGCGTTCGTCAACCTGTTCCGGTCCATCCCGTTCCTGATCCTGATGGTCGCGCTTATTCCCTTCACCCGTATGGTGGTTGGTACCACCTATGGCGTATGGGCCGCAGTAGTGCCACTGACCATCGCCGCCACGCCGTTTTTTGCACGCATTGCCGAGGTCAGCCTGCGGGAAGTGGACCACGGCCTGGTAGAGGCGGCGCAGGCCATGGGTTGCCGACGTTGGCACATCGTCTGGCACGTACTGTTGCCCGAAGCGCTGCCGGGCATCGTGGGGGGCTTCACCATCACCCTGGTTACCCTGATCAACTCATCGGCCATGGCGGGTGCCATCGGCGCCGGGGGGCTGGGGGACATCGCCTACCGTTATGGCTACCAGCGCTTCGACAGCCAGATCATGCTGACTGTAATTGCCATGCTGGTGGCGCTGGTGGCGTTGATCCAGCTGGGCGGGGACCGCCTGGCGCGCGGGCTGAACAAGCGTTGAAAAGGTGCCGGGCCAACCCGGCACACTCAGCCCCAGCGCAAATCCTGCGCTGCGACTGGCCGCCCGAACCAGTAACCCTGGCCTAACTGGCATTGCTCCTGCAGCAGCAGGCTGGCCTGCTCCGGCTGCTCGATGCCTTCGGCATGCACCTGCATGCCCATGCTGCGCGCCAGGGCAATGATCACCCGCACGATGGCCACATCGTCTTCGTCGAACGGCAAGCCAGCGACGAAGCCCTGGTCGATCTTGAGTTTCTGTACCGGCATCCGCTTGAGCCGCAGCAGCGACGAGTAGCCGGTGCCGAAGTCATCGATGGCCAGTGCCACGCCCAGCTCACGCAGGCGATGCAGTTGCTCCAGCGCCACTTCGGGGTCTTCCATCACGGCGCTTTCGGTAACTTCCAGCTCCAGCAGTGCAGGCGAAAGGCCCGTGTCGTGCAACACGTCGGCTACCTGCCGGTACAGCTCACGCTGGCCAAACAGGCGGCTTGAGATATTCACTGCCACGAAGGCCAGCGGGCGGCCTTCCTGCTGCCAGCGCATCATCTGCCGGCAGGCATTGCGCAGTACCCAGGCATCTATCTCGGCAATCAGCCCGGTACGTTCGGCGATGGGGATGAATTCTACCGGTGGCACCAGCCCCCGCTGCGGGTGCTCCCAACGCACCAGGGCTTCTACACCCACCTGGCTACCGGTCGCCAGGTCGTGCACGGGCTGGTAGTACACCCGCAGTTCATCGTGCTCCAGCGCCCGCCGCAGCTCCCCTGCCGTTTCCACCCGCTGCTGGGCGTGGGCGGTCAGTTCCTCGGTGTACAGCGCATAACAGGCTCGGCCGTTGCTCTTGGCCTTGTACAGGGCCGAGTCGGCGTTGCGCAGCAACTGCTCGGCACTCAGGGCGTCACTGGGGAACAGGCTGATACCGGCGCTGACGCTGATGAACAGCCGATGGCCCTCGAATACGAATGGCTCACGCATGCGGTCGATGATGCCCTGGGCCAGCTTGCCGGCCTGGCCCAGGTCCTGGCAATGCTCGGCCAGCACGCCGAATTCGTCACCGCCCAGGCGCGCCAGGGTCACGCCGCTGACCACCACCTCGCCCAGGCGATCACCCACCAGCTTCAGCAACTGATCGCCGATGGTATGGCCCAGGCCGTCGTTGATGCTCTGGAAGTGGTCGAGGTCCAGCAGCAACAGTGCACAGCCGCGCTTTTTTGCCTGCGCAGCCACCAGCGCCTGCTGCACGCGGTCGGTGAACAGCAGGCGGTTGGGCAGGTCGGTGAGCGGGTCGTGGTGGGCCAGGTAGGCCAGCTCCTGCTCGGAATGCTTGATCGCGCTGATGTCGCTGAACACCGCGACGTAATGGCTGAGCTCGCCGTCGTCGTCGCGGATCGCGCAGATGGTCTGCCACTGCGGGTAGATTTCGCCGCTCTTGCGCCGGTTCCAGATCTCGCCGCTCCACTCGCCCTTCTCGGAGAGGGTGGCATAGATGTGCTTGTAGAAGTCCGGGCCATGGCGCCCCGACTTGAACTTGCTCGGGCGCTGGCCGATCACCTCGTCCTGCCGGTAACCGGTGATACGCATGAAGGCGCGGTTGACGTGCACGATCAGGCCTTTGCGGTCGGTGACCAATACCCCTTCGAGCGTGCTGTCGAACACAGCGGCGGCCATGCGCAGGCGTTCCCGGTCCTCGCCCCGCAAGCGCGCACCGATGCCGATGAAGTTCAGCAACCTTACGCGTGACACATAGATCAGCAACGCACTGAGCAGTACCCAGACCACCAGGTTGATCTGCCGCCCTACGGTACGGGCCAGGGGATCGTCAGTCATGCCGTGCAGCATCACCTCGGCCATTACCAGCCAGAGGATCGAGAGCACCACATACAGCGCAGCCATGCGCAAGGCGTCGCGAACGGAAACAGACATGTCGGGTGGAATTGCCCATGCAAAAGGATGGGGGATTATAAAGGTTCTGCTGCGCTGTGCGACCGCTGCACGGCGCGCCGCGCAAAGATCGCCTGAAACATCACGTGGTCAGCTGCGACTGGTTTTATTTCCCCGCCAAGGGATAATCGGCCCTTCCCCCTGCATTTCGAGGGTATTTGCATTTATGTGGTACAACGGCCTGCTCGACTTGTCGGCCTGGCAACTGGTCGGCATCACTTTGTTGATGACCCATGTGACCATTGTCAGCGTCACGGTCTACCTGCATCGCTACTCGGCGCACCGGGCACTGGAGCTCAACGCCGGGCTCAAGCATTTCTTCCGTTTCTGGCTGTGGCTGACCACGGCGCAGAACACCCGCGAATGGACCGCCGTCCACCGCAAGCACCACGCCAAGTGCGAAACCCCGGACGACCCGCACAGCCCGGTGTACAAGGGTTTGGGTACGGTACTGCGCAAGGGCGCCGAGCTTTACCGCGAAGAGGCGCGCAACCCCGACACCTTGCGCATCTACGGCAAGAACTGCCCGGATGACTGGCTGGAGCGCAACGTCTATTCGCGCTACAAACTCGGTGGCATCGCGCTGATGGCGGTGATCGACCTGCTGCTGTTCGGCACGGCGGGTATCACCATCTGGGCGGTGCAGATGATGTGGATCCCCTTCTGGGCCGCCGGCGTGGTCAACGGCCTTGGCCATGCAGTGGGCTATCGCAATTTCGAATGCCGCGACGCCGCCACCAACCTGGTGCCGTGGGGCATCGTGATTGGCGGCGAAGAGCTGCACAACAACCATCACACCTACCCCAACTCGGCCAAGCTGTCGGTGCGGCGCTGGGAGTTCGACATGGGCTGGGCATGGATTCGCCTGTTCTGCCTGCTGCGCCTGGCCAAGGTCCAGCGGGTGGCACCCATCGCCCACCGGGTGGCGGGCAAAGCCAGCCTGGACATGGACACGGCCATGGCCATCCTCAACAACCGCTTCCAGATCATGGCCCAGTATCGCAAGCTGGTCATCGGCCCCCTGGTGAAGCAGGAACTGGCGCGCGTGGATGCGTCCGTTAGCCACCACTTCCGCCGTGCCAAACGCCTGCTGTCGCGGGAAACCAGCTTGCTGGAAGACCGCCATCACGTGCGTATCGAGTCCATGCTGGCCCACAGCCAGGCGCTCAAGACCATCTATGAAAAGCGCCTGGCGCTTCAGCAGATATGGGCCCGCACCAGCGCCAATGGCCATGACATGCTGGCAGCCATGAAAGACTGGGTGCACGAAGCGGAAACCAGCGGCATCCATGCCCTGCGCGAGTTCGCCGCGCAACTGAAGACCTACTCCCTGCGGCCTACTGCCGCCTGATGTTCCGTTGATCGGCGCGCCCCTTTTTGGGGCGTGCCGTTCAGGAACTTCGCCCGCCTGTTTCGACTCGAACTGCCCACATCGGCCGGAAGGTGGCCGCACCTTTACCCGTCGAGACGCGCTCCGTGCCCATGGCCAAGAACATACCCACGATTCTGCCCGGTACCCCTCCCCCTGACGCCGCCAAGACATTGCTGGCTCTGCTCCACGCCCAAGGCGAAGTCGCGCGCCTGAGCGAGCGCGAGCAGCTGTTCAGTACGCTGCTCAACAGCGTGAACGCAGTGTTGTGGGCATTCGACTGGGAGACCCGCCAGGTGCTGTACGTCAGCCCTGCCTACGAGCGCATCTTTGGCCGCCCGGTTAGCCTGGTAATGGCCGACTTCAATGAATGGCGGGACAGCATCTACCCTGACGACCTGGAGTTCGCCGAACGCAGCCTTGCCCAGGTGTTGCTCAAAGGCTCGGTGGAAGACCGGGAGTACCGCATTCTGAACGCCGAAGGTGATGTGCGCTGGCTTAGCGACAAGTGCTACGTCAACCAGCAGCGCGACAGTGACCGGGTGATCATCGTGGGTATCGCCGAGGACATCACCGAAAAGAAGCGCCTGGAGGGCGAACTGCAGCGCCTTGCCACCACCGACGTACTCACCCAAAGCAGCAACCGCCGGCACTTCTTCGAGTGCGCCAAACAGGCCTTCGACAAGGCCCGTGAGGACGAGGCGCCGCTGACCTTCCTGTTGCTGGATATCGACGACTTCAAGGCGATCAACGACAGCTACGGCCACCAGGAGGGAGACCAGGTGCTGCAACGCATCGCCGACAGCGGCAAGGCGGTGCTGCGCAGGGGCGACCTGTTCGGGCGGATTGGTGGCGAGGAATTTGCGGCGGTATTCCCTGGCTGTACGGCCAAGGTGGCGGAGCAGATTGCCGAACGGCTTCAGCGGGAGATACAGCGGTTGAATTTTGGCCAGTCAGAGCGCATGTACGGCGTAACCATCAGCCAGGGCCTGACCGGTTTGACTGCCGAAGACGACACGCTCGACAGCCTGTACGCACGGGCAGATGCCGCGATGTACCAGGCCAAGCGCCAGGGCAAGAACCAGATCGTCCACGGGTAAGCGTCGCTTGAATAGCAGGGGCCGCAGAGCCGTCCCTGTGGAGGCGACTGTCACGCACAAAATCTGAGAGTTGGCCCAATCACTGTGGGAGCGGGTTTACCCGCGAAGCAGACAGCGCGGTGCAGGGCACCGGCTTCGCCGGTTTTCGCGGCTGAAGCCGCTCCCACAGGTGACTGCTAACTCAACAAGTTATGTGCAGTTCCACAGGAGCGGCTCGCCGGCGATGGGCCGCAGAGCGGCCCCACTATCAGCGTAAGATCACGCCAGTTCGGCGAAGCACTCTTCGATGATGACCAGGCCTTTGTCCAGCAGTGCGTCTTCGGCGGTCAGCGGAACCAGGATACGCAGGACGTTGCCGTAGGTGCCGCACGACAGCAGGATCAGGCCCTTGTCACGGGCCTTGGCCACAACCTGGGCAACGGCAGCGGCGTTCGGGGTGTGGGTACCCTTCTCGAACACTTCTACAGCAATCATCGAACCCAGGCCACGTACGTCACCGATGATCGGGTGCTTCTGCTGGATTTCACGCAGGCCGGCAGTGAGGCGCTCGCCAACGGCTTTGCTGCGGTCCAGCAGTTTTTCTTCTTCGAACACGTCGATAACGGCGAGTGCAGCGGCACAGGCGATCGGCGAGCCGGCGTAGGTGCCACCCAGGCCACCGGGGGCGATTGCATCCATGTACTCGGCCTTGCCGCACACACCTGCCAGCGGGAAGCCGCCAGCAATGGATTTGGCGAAGGTGGTCAGGTCAGGCGCAACGCCCATTTGCTCCATGGCGAAGAAGGTACCGGTACGGCCGGCGCCAGTCTGCACTTCGTCAGCGATCAGCAGAATGCCGTGCTGGTCGCACAGGGCACGCAGGCGCTTCATCAGCTCTTTAGGCGCTGGCAGGAAGCCGCCTTCGCCTTGTACCGGCTCAAGGATGATGGCCGCGATATCGCGTGGCTCGGCATCGTTCTTGAAAATGCGCTCGACCGAGGCAATGGCGTCGTCAACGCTGACACCGTGCAGTTCGCTCGGGAACAGCGCACGGAACACGCCGCCTGGCATCAGGCCCATGCCTGCGGAGTACGGTACGACCTTGCCGGTCAGGCCCAGGGTCATCATGGTACGGCCGTGGTAGCCGCCGGTGAAGGCTATGACGCCAGCACGGCCGGTGGCTGCACGGGCAATCTTGACGGCGTTTTCAACGGCCTCGGAGCCGGTGGAAACCAGCAGGGTCTTCTTGTCGAAGTCGCCCGGTACCAGCTTGTTGATCTTCTCGCACAGCTCCACGTAGGGCTCGTACGCCAGCACCTGGAAGCAGGTGTGGCTGACCTTGGTCAGCTGCTCTTGCACGGCCGCAACCACCTTGGGGTGCAGGTGGCCGGTGTTCAGTACGGCGATGCCGCCCGCGAAGTCGATCAGTTCGCGGCCTTCAACGTCGATAACGGTGGAGTTCTTTGCCGATTCAACGAAGATCGGGTGAATCTGGCCGACACCACGTGGAACTGCGGCGACACGACGTTGCATCAAGGATTCGTTGGTCTTGCTCATAATGCCCTCATTGCGCCGGTCTGGAATGGCGCTTTTATTCGGGGGTGGCTGGGAGTGCCCACGGTCAGTATTCGTTGATCGACCGCCGCGAACGCCCTGGCCACCAGGTACTGCGCTGTAAAAAAGGCCAGCGAGACGTCGCTCTCGCGCCCCGCTGGCAGAGGTAAAGCCTTTAGCGTGCGATCAGATGCTGATGCACAGGTACTTGATTTCGAGGTAGTCCTCGATACCGTACTTGGAGCCTTCGCGGCCCAGGCCCGAAGCCTTGATGCCGCCGAATGGCGCCACTTCGTTGGAGATCAGGCCGGTGTTGATACCCACCATGCCGTACTCCAGCGCTTCGGCGACACGGAACACACGGCTCATGTCACGGGCATAGAAGTACGACGCCAGGCCGAACTCGGTGTCGTTGGACATGGCGATGACTTCGGCCTCGTCCTTGAAGCGGAACAGCGGGGCCAGCGGGCCGAAGGTTTCTTCCTTGGCCACTGCCGCGTTTTTCGGCACATCCACCAAGATGGTCGGCTCGAAGAAGTTGCCTTCGATCAGCTTGCCACCGGACAGCACCTTGGCGCCTTTGCCTACGGCGTCTTCGATGTGTTCCTGAACCTTGGCCACGGCCTTGCCATCGATCAGCGGGCCGGTGGTGGTGCCTTCTTCCAGGCCGTTACCAATCTTCAGCTTGGCAACTGCTGCGGCCAGCTTCTGGGCGAACGCGTCGTACACGCCGTCCTGCACATAGATGCGGTTGGCGCAGACGCAGGTCTGGCCGTTGTTGCGGTATTTGGAGATGATCGCGCCCTCGACCGCCTTGTCCAGGTCGGCGTCGTCGAACACGATGAACGGGGCGTTGCCACCCAGCTCCAAGGAAACCTTCTTGATGTCCTTGGCGCACTCTTCCATCAACTGGCGACCGATTTCGGTCGAGCCGGTGAAGGAGAGCTTGCGCACCAGGGAGTTGCCGGTCAGCTCGCCGCCCACTTCACCGGCGCTGCCGGTAACGACGCTGAGCACGCCAGCCGGGATGCCGGCACGGTTGGCCAGCTCGACCAGGGCCAGTGCCGAGTATGGGGTCTGAGAGGCAGGCTTGAGCACCATGGTGCAGCCAGCAGCCAGGGCCGGGCCGGCTTTACGGGTGATCATGGCAGCCGGGAAGTTCCACGGGGTGATGGCTGCGGTAACGCCGATTGGCTGCTTGATGACGATCAGGCGCTTGTCTGGCTGGTGGCCCGGGATGGTGTCGCCATAGACGCGCTTGGCTTCTTCAGCGAACCATTCGATGAACGAGGCGGCGTAGGCAATTTCGCCCTTGGCTTCGGCCAGGGGTTTGCCTTGCTCGGTGGTCATCAGGCGAGCCAGGTCGTCCTGGTTCTCGATCATCAGTTCGAACCAGCGACGCAGCTTGGCCGAGCGCTCCTTGGCGGTCAGTGCGCGCCAGGCCGGCAGGGCCTTGTCGGCAGCTTCGATGGCGCGGCGGGTTTCCGCAGTGCCCATCTTCGGCACGGTACCGATGACTTCACCTGTGGCCGGGTTGGTCACATTGATGGTCTGGCCGCTGTCCGCATCCAGCCACTCACCGTTGATGAAGGCTTGCTGGCGGAACAACTGAGCGTCTTTGAGCTGCATGTCGGCTTCCCGAATTGTTGATTGTTGAAAGCGCCCAACGCAGGGCATCGAGCGTTTGAAATCTCAAACGAATGCTAAGCGTCTGCTGGGGTGTTGGACAATAGGCTGTTCGAAAAAAAGAACGAGTGGTTGAACACCCGAGTGGATGTTTCATGAATGTGGGCTGGGGCGGATGGCCCTGCGGCAGGCAAGCCGGCCCCTACAGGGCCGGTACAGGCAGAAAATCAGAATGCCTTGTCGAGGTCGATCACCAGCGCCCGGTAGCCTACGCTGCCGGGCTGCCTGCTGTGCACCTTCAACTCCACCAACACTTCCTGGGTACCCCGCCGGACCTCGTTGAGCACGGTTGTGGTCAGCTTTTGCGGTGTCAGGAAGTTCACTGACGCCGAATAGATGAACTGGGTGTCGGTGTCGGCTCTATAAGCCACCACGGAGGTCACCGGGCTGTACCACTCGTCTCCGCGCTCCTTGCCGTACTCCCACACTTGCTCCACCAGGCCTTTGCCCTCGTCGATGCGGTATTCCACTGCGCGGCTGTAGTTCCCGCTCAAACGAGTGGGCGCAAAGCCCCGGCCCCAGCCGTTGTCGAACACGGTCAGCGTGCCTTTGCCGGTCAGCCAGGCTGTGTGCTGGGTCCATGACCAGTCGAAGCTGTCGCTGTGCACCGGCGTCAGCACCTTGTGCCGCAGGCGCTCGGGCCAGCCCTGGGGCGAGGCGAGGATCCACTTCACCTCCTTGTCACGGCCAATCTTCACCACCCCCTGGTGACGGGCTGAAACGATGATGCTGTCGTCATCGGCATCGTAATCGATGGCATTGACGTGCGCCCAGTTACGCCCGGTGCCCACCCCCGGGGTATCGCCAAACGGCAGATCCCCCTCCGCCAGCTCGTTCGCCAGCCGGTCGCCCTGCCGGCTGACGCCCGGGGGCAACTGGATGGCCGCTTTGCCCAGTGTTTCCAGCAGGTCGCCACGGTAGGGGTCGAGGATCTGGTTGAGGTCCCAGAACTCCAGCACATCGCCGGCCTCGTTCACTTCGATGATGTGGTCGCGAATGGAGCGTACACGCTTGCCGTCCGGACGACGGTAGTCGCTGGTGCCTACGCGCAGCAGGTAGGTGCCGTTGCTGGTCTCGCGGATCTCATGGGAGAAGTCTGCGAACTTGTCGGGCAGGCTGCGCTGCCAGATACGCCGCCCCAGCAAGTCGTACTTGGAGTAGGTTTGCCCCTGCCCCCAAATCAGCTTGCCATCGCGAGTTTGCTGGAAGCCCATAGTGCCCCCCAGGCCATCGCGACGGTTGGAGTCGTGAATCTGCTCGATGTCCAGGTACCAGCGCACGTCGCCGTTGGTATCGGCGATCCAGTTGTTGCCCACCTGGTCCCACTCGGCGGCGCCGCCCAGGCCATTCCACTTGAAAGCACGCCCGCCCGGGATGTCCCCAAGCAGGTGGTTGAACAGGTACAGGCGTTTTTCAAACCCGGGCGCCACCTGCACCGGCTCCACCTCCGGCAAGGCGGCCGTCTGCCTGGCAACCACCGGCAGGCGCACAGCCGGCGCGTAGATCTGGTACTGCTCACGCATGCGCTGGCCATCAAGCTTGTAGGTCACTTCCACCTGGTTGACATGGTCGGGGTACAACCCGAAAACCGGAATGCCCCCGTAGGTCCACAACGAACGGTCGGACACCTCATAGGCGATGTCCACCCCGCGCTCACCCCGGCCCAGCACACGTACATGGGCAGCACTGAGGCTGCGGCCGCCGTCGCGGATGATCGCGGTGAGCGGCGCCAGCCGGTAAGGGTTGACCACCACATCGCCCAGCAACGCTTCGTCGGGCTGTGGCACTTTCGCGGTCAGGCACGCGCCCTCAGGCAATACGGGTGTTTCTGTCTTGGCGTTCATGGCAAAGCTCCTTGTGCTCAGAAGTCGTAACGGGCAGTGGCGCCGAAGGTACGCGGGGTACCGAGCGCACCGGCATAACCGCCGTTGGCGGAGTTCCACAGGCTGGTGAAGTAGGTCTTGTCGCCAGCGTTCTTCACCCAAAGCGACAGGTCGACAACGCCATCGCCCTGGTCCAGGCGCACGCCGGCAGACAGGTTGACCAGTGCATAGCTGGGGATCTGGCCAAAATCAGAGTCGTCGATGGTGCCCACGGCCTTCGAGCGGAAGGCGTAGCTGGCGGTGACGTAAGGCTCGACCCGCTCGGTGGCCTGCCATTTGTATTGGGCATTGAGGTTGGCGATGTACTTGGAGGCGCCGACCACCTGATGGCCAGACAGGTCGCAGGTGGCATTGGCGCTGGCCAGGCTGATCTCCGGCGGGCACGGCGCGTCCTTGTACTCGGTGTAGCGCACGTCGTTCCACGAACCGTTGAAGTTGACCGTTAGCCCCCGCACCGGCAACGCCGTGGCCTCGAATTCAAGCCCGCGCGAGCGCACGCGGCCGGCATTGGCCAGGTACTGCACGCGGTTGACCTGGTCGTAGACGTTGGCCTGGTAGCCATGCACTTCGGCCCAGAACAGGTTGGTATTGAGCTGCAGGCGGTTGTCGAACAGGCTGCTTTTCAGGCCCAACTCGGCATTGTTGACCCGCTCGGTGCCCACCAGCAGCGAGCCAGTACCCAAGCGGGGCGCCGCGCCGACGGTGAGGTTCACTCCACCCGATTTCTCGCCGTGAGTCAGGGTGGCGTAGCCCAGCAACTGCTCGTTGAAGCGATAGCTGAGGCCTAGCAGGCCAGAGGGGCTGAAGCTGTACTGGTTGAGGTCGCCCGAATCGTACGCACCTGCGCGGCCCTGACGCGCAGCTGCGGCGGCCCCGCTGACCGCCGCGCCGCCGCTGGGCGCATTGCGGGTAACCCAGGCACTCTTTTCTTCATAGGTGCCGCGTACGCCGGCAGTGAAGTCCAGGCGGTCGGTGACATGCCAGGTGCCTTGGGCGAACAGCGCGTAGCTGTCGGTATCGATGTGACCGTTACCGAGGGTGTCGACGTTGGCCAGCGCACCTGCCGGGGTCTGGTTCCAGATATCAGCCTGTGGGCCGTAATAGGTGAACGACTTGTTGTCCAGGTCCTGCTTGAAGTAGTAAGCGCCCAGTACATAATCGAAAGCGCCGCCGGTCGGGGATGCCAGGCGGATTTCCTGCGAGTACTGCTTGTCGCGCACCGCTACACCGGCGTTATAGGCCGCCGGCACATTCAGGCCGTCATCGTTGCGCGGGGTGAAATCCCACCAGCGGTAGGCGGTGATGGAGGTCAGGGTGAAGTCGTTGGGCAGGGTCCAGTTGGCTTCCACCGAGGTCCCTCCCTGGAACACGGTGACTTGTTGGTCGGCATCGAAGTTGACCTTGCGGTCCTTGCCCGATACCAGTGTCGCGCCAGCCTGTGCAGCCAGGCTCTGGTAGCGGTTGATGCCGTTGATGGTCGGCCCGGTGCTGTAGAGGCTCAGGATGCCGTTGTCGGAATCCTCTTCGTTGTACTCCCCGATCCAGCGCAGGTTGAAATTATCACTGGGCTTGAACAACAGCTGCGTGCGAAAGCCCTGGCGTTTGCCGCCATTGAGCGTGTCGCCGTTGTGCACGTTTTTCACATAGCCGTCGTCTTCGGTGCGATAAGCACTGATGCGCCCGGCCAGGGTGTCACTGAGCGGGCCCGAGAAACTGCCCTGGGTCTGCCGATACCCGTCTTCACCAATGGACTGCTGGATACTGCCTTCACGGTGGAAGGTAGGTTTGCGCGTGGTCACGTTGAGCACACCGGCGGTGGTGTTCTTGCCGAACAGGGTGCCTTGCGGGCCCCGCAGCACCTCAAGTTGCTCCACGTCCAGCAGGTCGAACACCGCCATGCCCGGGCGGCCCAGGTAGACGTTGTCCAGGTAGATGCCCACGCTGCCCTCCAGGCCGTCGCTGGCGGGGTTGTTGCCAAGCCCGCGTATGGAAATGCTCGACTGGCGGGCATGCACGTACGCCACGTTGGTACTGGGCACCAGTTGTTGCAGATCCTGCACGCGATAAACACGCTGGGTTTCCAGGGCTTCACTGCCCAGCACGCTGATGGGCGTAGGCACGCTCTGCGCGGTTTCTTCACGCCGCCGGGCGTTGACCGTGACGGTGCCCAGCTTGGCCTCCTGCTCCACAGCAGGGGCAACAGGCCCTACTTCTTCGGCGAAGCTGGGCACGGAGGCCGCCAGCAGAACACCGGCCGCTAGCGGGTGCAGGGTGAAACGTGAGGCGCGCGATGGCTTTCGGGTGTGTCCGGACATGCAGATGCTCCTTGAGGCTTGGCCCTGGGCGAGCATTTCCGTTGGCGGAACCGAATCGCGGGAATGGGGGCTTATATTCTTTTAAGAGATATAAATATTTTTAAAACATATTATGTGGAATAAGAGACTCCCTTTATAAGGGGACAGACCCTTGTCATCAATTGCATTCGGCCGAAGGTTTCAATGTAGAAAATGCATATCGATCTGCGTCAGCTACGCCACTTCATCGCCTTGGTTGAACACCGCAGTTTCGTGGCGGCGGCTGCGGCAGTGAACCTGTCGCAGTCAGCCTTCAGCCGCAGCATCCAGACGCTGGAGCACAATGTGGGTTGCCGCCTTGTGGACCGCGCCAGCAAGGACTTGCCCCCTACGCGCCAGGGGCTGCTGGTGCTGGAACACTCGCGCCGGCTGGTGCATGGCGCGCACAACCTGGTCAATGAAATTCAACAGTTCAACGGCGCCACGACCGGCGTGGTGCGCTTCGGCTCGGGGCCTGCGCCGGCAGGGGGCCTGGTGCCGCGGGCGGTGGCACGGTTCGTGGCCGAGTACCCTGCCGCGCGCACGTGCTTTCAGGTGGATAACTGGCAGGCACTGAACCGCAAGCTGGTCGCCGAGGAAATCGAGTTCTTCGTGGCCGACACCCGCCAGTTCGAATCAGACCCGGATTACCAGGTGCACAGGCTGGCACCCCAGCGCTGGCATTTCTGCTGCCGCGCCGGGCACCCGCTGGCCAGGCAACAGCGCGTGCAGGCGCGGGACCTGTTCGATTACCCGATGGCCACCACCTTTCGCCCGCCGAATATCCGCAAGATCCTCAGCGATCTCAGCGGCCGGCAAGACTTTCTGCCGTCGGTGGAGTGCGAGCATGGGTACGCATTGCTGAACGTGGTGATGCACTCGGACACCATCGGCATCGCCTGCAATGCCAATTTGCGGCCCTATCAACATGAAGAGGGCCTGGTGAAGCTGGAACTGGCCGACCTGACGCAAGAGCAGCGGGAGGCCTGCCATACCCGTTATGGGGTAGTGAGCCGGGTGGGGTATGGGTTATCGCCTTTGGCGCAGGGGCTGGTCAGGCAGTTGATTGCCTGTGATGGGGAAGTCTGAGAAGCGAACCAGCCCATGGATAACCTGGGAGCCACTGGCCTGCACAAATCTGACAGCTGGCGCAATCATTGTGGGAGCCACTGTCTTTCACAAAACCTGAACGCTGGCGCAGTCCACTTTGTGGGAGCGGGTTTACCCGCGAATGCGTCAGTAGCGTCACCATTGCATTCGCGGGTAAACCCGCTCCCACAAGATAGATGCCAGCGTTCAGAATGTTGGCAGACAGTTAATTCCACCGGCTTTTTAATCAACTAATCCGTACTGCGCTACCGCGCGGGCAGTGACTCAATAAGCAAACCACATTCCCTGTGGGAGCGGGTTTACCCGCGAAGCAGACAGCGCGGTGTATGGCACCGGCTTTGCCGGTGTTCGCGGCTGAAGCCGCTCCCACAAGGTAGATTGCGCCAGCGTTCAGATTTTGTGGGGCAGTCCAGACGGAGTATCCACAGGCCCGTCATCATTCATGGGCCCAGAGCACAACTGTTGTAAGCCGCTGCGTATCTCAACCCTTGCGCGTGGTGCGGCTCTGTTGACCATCCACCCCCACCGGCACCTCACCGGCCAGGGTCACACGGCGAACCACCCGGGGCTGGGTGCCGTAGTCATCCACTGCGTAATGCTGGGTCGCACGGTTATCCCAGATGGCCACGTCCCCGGCCTTCCAGCGCCAGCGTACGGTGTTCTCAAGGCGCGTCACATGGCCCTGCAGCACGGCGAACAGGTGCTGCGAATCGGCCAGGGAATAGCCCTTGATACGCTTCACAAAGTGCCCCAGTTGCAGGGCTCGCTCACCACTGACCGGGTGTACCCGCACCACCGGGTGTTCGGTCTCGTACACCGTGGAGGTGAACACCTTGCGGTAGTGCTCGAGCTTGGCAGGGTCTACGTCCGGCTTGAGCGTTGCGTAATCGTATTCGTTGCTGTGGACTGCCCACAGCGAGTCGGCCAGCTTGCGCAGCGCATCAGGCAACTCCTGGTAGGCCGCTGCGGTGTTGGCCCACACCGTGTCGCCACCCGACGCCGGGGCCACCACACTGCGTAAAATGGACGCCTTGGGGTAGGCGTCGACGAAGGTCACGTCGGTATGCCACGAGTTGGCCCGTTGGCCTTGGGCCCCGTCGAGCTGCAACAGGTAGCGGGTCCCGTCTACCACCGGCACGGTGGGGTGAGCGACTGGCTCGCCAAGCAGTTTGGCAAAGCCTTCCTGGCTCGCATCGTCCAGGTGCCCCTGGTCCCTGAAAAAGATCACCTTGTGCTGCACCAGCGCAGCCTGGATGGCCGCCACCGTGGCAGCGTCCAGGTCGGCAGACAGCTTCACGCCGTGGATCTGCGCGCCGATACGGCCGGCAACCGGTTGAATGTCGAGGTCAAGGGTGTGCGGCACAGCGGCCAGGGCAGCGTTACTCATGGTTGTGGTCCTTGCTTTGATTATGGGGGGTTGAGGGTTCAGCGCGCGGCCTGCACCGCATGTTCCTGCTGCAATGCAGCATCGAGGAAGCGGGGTTCGACCCAATCGGCCACCTGGAAGCCACGGCGGATCAGGCGCTCCTTGGCAGCCAGGTCAACGCCCTGCTGCAACTGGCTGATGAAGCCAGGGTCCAGGCGCGGGTCGAAGTACTGGGCGAGGTCTTCCTTGGCCAGGTCATCACGCAGAATGCTGAGCGGCCAATTGGCGTTGCTGGCCACCAGTTCAAGGTAGGCCTCGCGGTTGCGTTCGTTTCGCAGCCAGGTGCTTGCCTGCTCCTGTGCGTTGACCAGGCGCTGCACCAGTTGCGGGTATTTGCGGATGAAATCGCCCGTGCCCAGCAACACCGATTGGGTCCCCCCTGCCCCAAGCAGGTCGCGGGAGCTGACCGGTATTTCCACCAGGCCGCGCTCGCGCAACGACAGCAGGCTGGACAAGCCCCAAGTGGCGTCGATCTGCCTGGCCGCCAGTGCGGCGTTGGCAGCGTTGAAGTCGAGGTTGATGACTTTCAGGTCACGCTCGGTCAGCCCCTGGCTGGCGAGGGCACTGGCGAACGACAGCTGGTTGGCAGTGCCGCGGAATACCGCCACGCGCTTGCCCTTGAGATCGTGCAGGCTTTTGATACCCGAGCCGGGCACCACCCCCAGGTAGCTTTTTACCCCCCGCACACCGGCGGCCAGCACCCGGGTATCCAGCCCGTTGGCCTTGCCGACGATGGCAGCCAGGTCACCCAGGTAGGCAAAGTCGGCCTGCCCGTTGGCCAAGGCTTCGTTGACCACAGGGCCTGCCCCCTTGAAGAAATGCCAGTCGATACGAATACCGTCTTTGGCGAATTCCTTTTCCAGCAGCTGCTGGTTACGCAACACATCCACCACGCCACCGGCACTGGGCTTGCTGCCTGCGCTCAAGTCGGGCACAGCGATGCGGATGCTCGATGGGTTGGCCGGTTCGGCGGCTTGAATGTTCAGGCTGAGGGCCAGCCCAAAGGCCGTGATCAGATGTCGCAAAGGGGTTTTCATGGCAAGGCTCCAGGGCAGGCCGCCGCCGGAAACGCCCGGCGCTGTGGGCTGAAGCTAGGCCGCGTTGGATAAAAGCTACAAAGACCAAAAACTCATTTTTTTGTAACCGAATGGCATAAACGAGCGTTCATGCCTTCTGCGGGCAGGCTTGCGAAAAACGCATAGAAAATATGAGGAAAACGCAATGCCTGAAGGGTTTCATCAGGCGAGAACACCGTGCTCTTATCTCTTGAAGATCACCCATGGATATTTTTAATTCCATAAGTGAATAAACCAAAAATCTTCGAGATTCGGCTGATGGATGGAGCTTCAGGCACAACACGATTCTGGCTGCCAAGCCTCCTGCCCGGCTCACACGCCGTGCAACGTTTCATGCGGCAAAGCCTGCCATGGCTGGTGCCTTTGACGGTTGCCGCCCTGTGGCTGACCGCGACACAACAGCACTGGATGAGTGAGCAGATCCTGCCTGCACCAGCACTGGTATGGGACAGCGCCGTGGAGTTCGGCTCGGGCGAACTCTGGGGGCACCTGTGGATAAGCTTGCAGCGCCTGTTCTGGGGGCTGTCTGTCGGGATCGGCAGCGGCTTGTTGCTGGGGGTGTGGCTGGGGGCGTCACGCCAGGCGCAGACGTTGGTGCTGCCAACATTCATTGCGCTGGCACAGATACCGACACTGGCCTGGATCCCGCTGTTCATGCTGTTCTTCGGCATAGGTGAATGGCTGAAGCTGGTGGTGCTGGTCAAGGCCGTGGTGGTGCCGGTGACCCTGCACACACTGGTGGGCGTACGCGATGCCCAGCCCAAGTTGCGCGAAGCCGCCTTGGCCTTACGGCTGCCACGCCACCTGCTGTTGCTGCGCCTGCTGCTGCCGGCAGCCTTGCCGGCGTTTCTCACCGGCGTGCGGCTGGCCTTGGCCACGGGCTGGACATCCCTGCTAGCCGTCGAGCTGCTGGCCTCGAGCGAAGGCATCGGTTACCTGATGGTGTGGGGGCGGCAGCTGTTCATGCTCGACCTGGTCATGCTGTGCATTCTGGTGATCGGCCTGGTGGGGGCACTGCTGGAGCGCAGTTTTTCGGCTTTGGAAAAGCGCCTGCTGTTCTGGCCACAAGCAGCCACAGGGGAGCAACGGCACGGGGCGGTGCCGCGCAGCTGGCAGAGCCTGCTGCTGCCCGTGGCGCTGCTGGCGGTGTGGCAGGCCAGCAGCCGCTATGGTTGGGTCGACACCAATATCCTGACCTCCCCGCTGCAGGTCCTGCACACGCTGCTTGACGGCCTGGCGGACGGCTCCTTACCCCAGGCGCTGCTGGCTAGCCTGCAACGCACCCTGACCGGCCTGATGCTGGGCGGCGGTGCAGGCCTGCTGGTCGGGTTGCTGCTTGGCCTTTCAACCACGGCCGAACGCCTGTTCGGGCCCAGCCTGTCGGCCTTGCGGCAAGTGGCGCTGTTTGCCTGGGTGCCGCTGCTCACTGCATGGTTCGGCCTGGGTGAGGCCGCCAAGCATGTCTTCGTAGGGCTGGCAGCGTTCTTCCCGCTGATGATCGCCACACAACGTGGCATTGCCAGCCTCTCGCCGCAGCTGGGCGAAGCCGCCCGCACCTTGCGCCTGAACCTGTGGCAACGCCTGCGCCTTCTGGTGCTGCCCGGCGCGGCGCCGGCCATTTTTGCCGGGCTGCGCCTGTCACTGATCTACGCCTGGCTGGGCACGATCGGGGCTGAGTATTTCATGCCTTCGGACGGCGGCATCGCCAGCCTGATGATCGGCGCGCAGCAATTGTTCCGCATGGACCAGGTGATGGCTGCCATGGTTCTGATCGGCCTTATCGGCGCCCTGCTCGGTACCCTTGGGCAACGCCTGGAATCACGCGCAACGCGCTGGAGAACCGCATGAACGCCTTTAACACTTCGCACTTGAAAGCGGCCAACCAGGCCGATGTTCGCCCGCCGCTGGTCAGTTTCGAAGGGGTCGGAAAAGTGTTCACCGTTGATGGACGCCCCTTCGAGGCCATCCACAATTTCAACCTGTCGATCCGCGAAGGCGACTTCGTTGCCATTGTCGGTGCTTCCGGTTGCGGCAAATCCACGCTGCTGCGCCTGTTGGTGGGGCTGGACACCGACTACAGCGGCAGCATCCAGGTGGATGGCAAACCCGTGAGCGGTATTGGCGGCGAACGCGGTATCGTGTTCCAGGAGCACCGCCTGTTCCCCTGGCTGAGCGTAGAGCAGAACATCGCCCTGGGCCTGGTAAACGAGCACCTGACGCAGGGCGAACGCGCCCGCCGCGTGCACGAGTTCGTGCAGCTGGTGGGCTTGGTGGGGTTCGAATCGGCGTACCCGCACCAGTTGTCTGGCGGCATGGCACAACGCGTAGCCATCGCTCGCGGCCTGGTGGCAAGCCCGCGTATCCTGTTGCTCGACGAGCCTTTTGGCGCACTCGATGCACTGACCCGCCAGCAACTGCAGGATGAACTGCTGGCCATCCGTGAACGCGCCGGCATCACCACCTTGCTGGTAACCCACGACGCCGAGGAGGCGACCTACCTGGCTGATCGGGTAGTGGTGCTGGAACCGCGCCCGGGCCGTATCAAGTCGGTGGTGCAGATCGACCTGCCGCACCCCAGGCTGCGCACAGGTGTTGCGCTGCACGGGCTACGCGAGCAGGTGCTGCATCAGATTACCGGGCACGGCGGCTACCTATCGCCGCCAGCCCCGCGTGTCGAGGGCCTGCGGCCAGAGCTGATCGCACTATGAGCGATGGGGGAGGCTGCAGCTGCGAAGGCCCTCGGGCTGAGCAGGCCAGAAAACAGCTACAGATCAAGGCGATGGACGACACCGGCCGAGATGGGTATCATGCGTGCGCGTTGCACTCGTAGCTCAGCTGGATAGAGTACTGCCCTCCGAAGGCAGGGGTCGTGGGTTCGAATCCCGCCGAGTGCGCCATATCAAAAAAAGCCCCAGGCCAGTGCCTGGGGCTTTTTCGTTTGTGCGACATGTCGCATTCCTGGCACTCCCGTACCACGGGCCATTAATGATAGCGTGGGCGTCTCCCCGTTTTCCAAAACGGGCCCACAACAATGATTGGCGAAGGAATGCGCACACCCATGTACCTGAAAAACCTGATCACCACTTCCCTGCTGGCGGCCGGCATCGGCTTGTTCGCCCTGCCCGCCCAGGCCAACCTCAGCCAGCATCAGTCTGCTGCAATCGTGAAAGCCTTCGACGGCGTTATCTTCAGTGACTTCAAGCAGTTCCTCGGTAAGCTCAAAAGTAGCGAACTGGCCAAAGCTGATGACCTGGGTACTACCCTCGATGCTTATCTGGCGGGTAAGCCGCTGGCAGTCGAGCAGCAAAATGAAATCAATCGTCTACTTGGCCTGTATACCCGTATCAAGTATGGCAAGGAGGCCCTAGGCACCCTGCGTGGGCTCGTTGAAGCCCGCACCTTCCGCGTCGAGGGAGTACCACAGCACCAGAACCCGGAATTTCTGAAGATCGCCGACCTGATCGCGGCTCAGGCCGGTTACCTGGGCCTGACCTTCCGCAACATCGACAACCGCGTCTATGAAATTTCGCTGGGCAGCGGCAAGGAAGTCGTCGGCCTACATGCCCACGCCGACGTAGTACCGGTGAACCCGGATAACTGGAAATTGCCCGACGGCACGCGCCTGGACCCGTTCAAGGTCACCTTGGTGGGTGACCGCATGTATGGCCGCGGTACCGAGGATGACAAGAACGGTATCGTAGTGGCGATGTACGCGCTGAAGGTGGCAAAAGACGAAAACCTGCCGCTCGCACGGCAGTTCAAACTGCTGATCGACACCACCGAAGAAACCACCGGCGATGCCATCCCCTACTATTTCGAGCGCAACCCCACGCCGGACTACAACCTGGCGCTGGACGGCGGCTACCCGGTGGTCATCGCCGAAAAAGGCTATGGCACGGTCATGGCAACCTTCAACAAGCGCGCAGCCAGCGGCACCGGTGCTGAAATCACCGGCCTGACCGGCGGGCTAGCCACCAATCAGATCCCCACCACATCGGTGGCCACCCTGGTCGCAGACAACCCCGCTGCCGTGGCTAAAAGCCTGAGCGACGCAGGAGCCGACTATGTCAAACGTAATGGCGGCGACTTCAGCATCGAGGCCAAGGCCGAAGGCAACAAGGTGGTGCTGACAGTGGCCGGCGTTTCGGCGCACTCTTCCGAACCGGAGTCGGGCGTGAACCCGGTGGCGCGCATGCTGGGCTTCATCAACGGGCTGGGCCCACAGGTGCCGCTCAAGCAAAACCAGTTCACCGATGCAGCCCGCTACGCGGCAGAGAATTGGGGCCTGGACTACCTGGGCAACAAGCTGGGCATTGCTTACAAAGACGCCTTCATGGGGCCGCTGACCGCTTCGCCGACATTCGTTGGTATGGATGACAAGGGCCTGAAGCTTGCCGTGAACCTGCGCATCCCCAAAGGCAAGCCCATTGCCACGATCCAGGATGAAATCGCTGGGAAGCTCGGCAAATGGAGCGAGCAAAGCCACACCTCGGTGGCCTTCGACTACAGCCTGGACGAGCCGATGTACCGCAACCCAGAGGGTGAGTGGGTGAAAGCGCTGCTGGCAGTGGCCACCGAGAACCTGGGCATGAAGCACGAGTTTGGCACCTCGGCAGGTGCAACTTCAGTGCACGACTTGCCCAATGGCGTGCAATTCGGCCTGGCCATGCCAAACGTGAAATACACCGGGCACAACGACAACGAGTTCAAGACCGTGGAGCAGTTCATGCTGGACTTGCAGATCGTCAGTGAAATGGTCGCGCGTATCGGGCAAATGCCGAAGCTCTGAGGCGGCATGCACTGCATTCAGGCGGGGGCGGTATCAGCTGAAAAAAGCGCCTTGGCGAGGGTCATGACGTTTTTCAATTGGCTCGATGCCGTTTCCTGCATTGCCGTGCAGGCTGGCGTGCCGGATGCTTTAGTAACCCACGCACCACACCATCCGCAGAGGCCCGTATGAAGAACGTCGAGCAGATCCTCAAGAGCAAGTCCGAGCACCAGACCGTCCACACCATAGGCCCGGACGATTCGGTGCTCGACGCACTCAAGCTGCTGGCCGAGAAAAACATCGGCGCGCTGCCCGTGGTTGAGGGCAACCAGGTTATCGGGATCGTCAGTGAACGTGATTATGCGCGCAAGCTGGTGCTGAAAGGCCGCTCATCCGCCGCTACGCCAGTGCGCGACATCATGAGTGCGCCCGTGGTGACCGTGGAGCCGAAGCAGAACCTGGAGTACTGCATGAACCTGATGACCAACCGTCACTTGCGCCACCTGCCGGTGGTCAGCAACGGCGAGCTGCTTGGGCTGTTGTCGATCGGTGACCTGGTCAAGGAAACCATTGCAGAACAGGCCGGCCTGATTGTGAAGCTGGAACAGTACATCCGGGGCGAATGAGGCTGTCAGTGGTAAGCGCGCTCCAGCTCGTCCAGCTGGTGGTCGAAACTGCGCAGGCGCGCTGACCAGGTATACACCAGCACTTCCAGGTCTCGGTTGAGCACTGTGGTAGTGCCGTCGTATTGCGGCAATGCCTCGCCCAGGTCCAGCTGATAGCGCTCCCGCGCCATCGCCTGTGCCACGCTGGAGAGGTCACGGGCGTTGGCCAACCAGTGGTGATGGTGATCATGCACTTCACGGTCGAGTGCACGGCATTGGCATTTCAGTGCATCCAGGCTCTGGTCGAGCGGTGTGCCCTTTAGCTCCCCCATCACCTCCTCGAAGGTTCGGCCTGAGTGCCAGTAGCTGCCCCAGAAGTACCGGTCGAACACCGTTTCTACACGGCGCAGCGCCACTTTGGTGTTCCAGATGGTCAGCAAGGTGTGGCCCTGCACCACTTCACGCTTGTTCAAGCGCAGCTGTTGCCAGGCGATCCAGGTGAGCGTGGTGAGTGAGTAGGCGACGATAACCGCAGCAGCAGCGTACAAAAAATGCACAGCCTGGTTCAGGTAATAGGCTTGGCGGATACCGTAGAAGTAACTGGCCGTGAGCGTGCCCAGGATCAACAAGGCGCACCAGAAACCCGATGCATAGGGATCTTTCATCGCGCTATCCCCTTATTGTTTACCTGAGCATAGCAACGGCCAATCACCCTTCAGGTGCCGCTCGGCGCTTTATTTCTTGCTCGAATGCAGCGCCTCGTTCAACTGGTCGATCATGGGGATCCAGTCGGCATCTGCGGTGTAGCTTTCCTTGAGAAAAGCGCGCTGGGCATCGCTCCAGAACGGTGCATCCACCAGTTTCACATCCTCGTCGAGGGGCGAATGGGTGGTGATGAAACGGTCGATTTCCACGGGGTCGTCAGGCAGACCCAGCTGCTTGAAAATCTCTGAAAAATGATGAGTCGGGCTATCCATGGTTCCTCCTAGATACCGGCTTCGGCTACTGAGCCAGGGCACGGCATGATGTGAAAGCTTGCTGAACGCGATCATCCGCCTGTGGATAGACAGCACGCAGCCAGGGAAGACTCGAAATAACCCGTATATTTGTCCGGGCGCTGCCGCAAGCACGGGGCTGCAAGCAGCCCCTCGGCAGTCAGACCGGGGCGCGGCGCAGGGTTGCCAGGAACGTGGCAGCGCCGATGAACAGCCCGGCAAAGGTGCGGTTCAGGCGCTTTTGCTGCCGCGGCGTACGCAGCAGGCGCAGTACCCGCGAGGCAAGGCCGGTGTAACCTGCCATTACCAGCATATCCACGGCCACCATGGTCACGGCGATGGCAATGTACTGCGGCAGCAGCGGGGCATGCGGGTTGATGAACTGTGGCAGTACCGCCAGCATGAACACCAGGGCCTTGGGGTTGCTGACATTGACCAGGAAGCCGCGGAACACCAGGCTCAGCGGTTTGCCGATGGGGCGTACGCCAGATTCATCGGTCATGTCCAGGGGCAAGGCGCGCCATTGCTTGTAGGCCAGGTACACCAGGTAGGCCACACCGAACCACTTGATGAACTGGAACGCGGTTGCGGAGGCGGCGAGGATGGCCCCCACACCCGCAGCGATGATGGCGATCTGCATGAGCAGCCCGAGCTGCAGCCCCAAGGCGTTCCAGTACCCACGCCAGAAACCATATTGCAGGCCGCTGGACATCGAGGCGATTGCCCCCGCGCCCGGCGACAGGCTGATCACCCAGCACGCGGCAAAAAAGCCCAACCACACTTCCATAGACATCGCACACCTCGCTCGAACACATGTTGCAAAACGTTAAGCTAAGGCGCCGATGAAAAAATGACCAGAAGATTTTAGAGGGGGTGGGTAGCGGCCCATCGCCAGCAAGGGGCTTGCCGGCGATAGGCTTAAGGCTCAACCCAAGGTTTCGAGCTCGGCCTGCATGCCTTCCAGGGTTTCCAGGGCCTCCATCCACGCTTCCTCAAGCTCGCCTTCACGCTGCTTGAGTGTGCTCTGGCGTGCCAGCAACTGCCGCAACTCGTCCTTGCGCGCAGCTTCATACAGGCCGCCGTCGCCAAGGGCGGTTTCGATCTCGGCCAGCTGAGCGTGTACCTGGCCAAGCTCGGCCTCAAGCTTGTCAGCAGCCTTCTTGTGCGGCGCCAGTTGCTGACGCAAGGCGGCAGCCGCCTGACGCGTGGCCTTCTTGTCGGTCTTGTCCGGGTTCACCGCCGCGCTGCTGGCCGGCGCACTGCGCTGGCGGTACTCCACCAGCCAGCGGCTGTAGTCGTCCAGGTCACCGTCGAACGGCTCGACCTTGCCATCGGCCACCAGCAGGAAGTCGTCAGTGGTGCTTTTGAGCAGATGGCGATCGTGAGAAACCACCACGACCGCACCGGCAAACTCCTGCAAGGCCATGGTCAGCGCCAGGCGCATTTCCAGGTCCAGGTGGTTGGTAGGTTCGTCCAGCAGCAGCAGGTTGGGCCGCTCCCAGGCGATCAGCGCCAAGGCCAGGCGGGCTTTTTCACCACCCGAGAAGTTCACCACCGGCTCGTCGACACGGTCACCATGGAAGTCGAAACCACCCAGGAAGTCGCGCAGGGTCTGCTCGCGCTCGGCGGGGGCAATGCGCTGCAGGTGCAGCAGCGGGCTGGCCTTGTCGTCCAGGGAGTCCAGTTGATGCTGGGCAAAATAGCCCACAGCCAGGTTTTCACCCAGCACCAGGCGACCTGCCAGGGGCTGTAGCTCGCCCGCCAGGTTCTTGATCAGCGTGGACTTGCCCGCACCGTTGGGGCCCAGCAGGCCGATGCGCGCCCCTGGCGTGAGCTGCAACTTGACCTTGTCGAGTACCGACTTGTCCGCGTAACCAAGACGGCCTTCAGACAGGCTCAGCAACGGGCTGGAGATTTTGTGTGACTCGCGGAACACGAAATCGAAGGGCGAATCCACATGCGCCGCCGACAGCTCTTCCATGCGTTCCAGGGCTTTGATACGGCTTTGCGCCTGGCGTGCCTTGGTGGCCTGGGCCTTGAAGCGGGCGATGTACTTTTCCATGTGCGCACGCTGCGCCTGCTGCTTTTCGTACGCCTGCTGCTGCTGCGCCAGGCGCTCGGCACGGGTACGCTCGAAGGCGGTGTAACCACCCTTGTACAGGTTCAGCTTGCGTTGCTCGACGTGCAGCACATGGTCGACCACCGCATCCAGGAAGTCACGGTCGTGGGAGATCAGCAACAGCGTGCCCGGGTAGCTCTTGAGCCAGTCTTCAAGCCACAGGATGGCGTCGAGGTCCAGGTGGTTGGTGGGCTCGTCGAGCAACAGCAGATCGGACGGGCACATCAAGGCCTGGGCCAGGTTCAGGCGCATCCGCCAGCCACCGGAGAAATCACCCACCCGGCGATCCATCTGCTCATTGGTGAACCCGAGGCCTGCCAGCAATTTGCGCGCACGGGCGTCGGCGGTGTAGCCATCGGCGCTTTCCAGCTCGCTGTGCAGCCGGGCCAGGGCAGTACCGTCATGCAGCTGTTCAGCCTCGGCCAGTGCGGCCTGGACCTTGCGCAGGCGCACATCGCCATCAAGCACGTAGTCCACCGCCAGGCGATCGAGGGTATCGACCTCCTGGCGCATATGGGCAATGCGCCAGTCGCCAGGCAGCTGGCAGTCGCCGCCATCGGGCGACAGCTCACCGCGCAGCAAGGCGAACAGGCTGGATTTACCGGCGCCGTTGGCACCGATCAGGCCGGCCTTGTGACCGGTGTGCAGGGTCATCTCGGCGCCGTCTAGCAAGCGCTGCGGACCACGCTGTAAAGTGAGGTTGGATAGTCTGATCATGATGGTCGCGGAGTCTACCAGCTTCCTCGGCCCATAGCGCGGGTACAACCATGCAAAGCGACTTGTGGAATCACGCATTGGCCATGTATGCCAGGCCCGGTGTGGAGGCAGCGTGCCTTGAGCTGCAAAGGCAAGGGGGCGACGTGTGCCTGCTGCTGTGCGCGACCTGGTTGCAGGCCCGTGCAGTGCATTTCAGCGATGAGCGCGCGTGCGCATTACAGGGCTGTGCCGGCCGCTGGCAACAGGAGGTGGTCGCCCCGCTGCGCAGCCTACGCCAGCAATGGCGTGAAGCGGCTGGCAGTGACAGCCAACTGGCGCTGTTGCGTGAGCAACTGAAAGGGATGGAGCTGCAAGCCGAAAAAACCCTGCTACAACGCCTTCAGGTCTGCGCTGCACAGTGGCCTTGCGGGTCACCCGCTGGCGCAGGCGACTGGCTGGCCCGGCTTGCGCCAGGCTCTGCCAGGGGCCACGACGCGCTTGACCGGCTGCGCGCCGCGGCTACGGCGTATCAGGAAGCCGAAGACGAAGTCTGAGCGGCGCCTGTGTCGGCCGTGGCGGTAGTGCTGCCAGTGGCCGAGTTGCTGCTGGCAGTGCCTGCCGGCTTGGCGTCAGCAGGCTTGCTGGCAGCCGCGCGCGCAGGTGCCTTGCCCGCGGGCTTGGCCTTGGCAGTAGAGGCGCTGCTGGGCGCCTTGGTTGCAGCGGGCTTGGTAGCAGGTTTTGCCGCAGTACGCGTGGCAGCAGGTTTAGCTGCAGGTTTCGCAGCTGACGTGGCGGCCGGCTTTGATGCAGCAGCTTTGGCAGCAGGCTTGGCGGCAGCGGTTTTTGCAGCTGGCTTGGCTGCAGGGGTTCTGGCAGTGGGTTTGGCAGCAGGTGCCTTGCCTGCCGGCTTGGCGGTCGCGGTTTTTGCCGCAGGCTTGGCAGCGGCGGCCTTGGGTGCAGGCTTGGTCGCGCTAGCCTTGGCCGCAGGTTTGGCCGCAGCGGGCTTGGCAGCTTGGGCGGCGCGCTGATCCAGTGCCTTGGTGGCAGCTTCACGCACCTTACCCACGCCCTGTGCCAGCTTCAGGCTGTCCTGAGCATCACGCTTGAGTTGCTGAATGTACGAGCGCGTCTGGGTTTGGCGGTCTTTCAAGGAGTCGAGCAGCTCTTCCAGAGCCCCCACTGCCTTCTGCGCCTTGGACTGCGACTTGGCTTTACCCGCCTTCGCGGCGTCTTGCAGTTTCAGACGGCCATTGTGCAGTTTCTCTTGAGCCTTGCCGCGCTGTTTCTCCAACTTGGCGAGCAATTTTTCCGCATCAGCCAGCGCTTGCGAGCAGGCTTCCTCCAAATGGTCGAGCAGGCTACCTGAAAGTTGTTGAAGCAGGTGTAAAGGCGTACTGACTGGCTTCTTTTTAGCCGACATGGCTTACCTCCTGGCTGACGAGATTACGGCTCATACTATGCTTCTGCTGCTGACGCCGCTAGGGCATGTTGACCGTAATATCCATGCCCTGTTGCATGCCGGGGCAAAGTTGCAGTAGCGCCGCCAGCCAAGTGTAGCGGCGGTGAACAGCCGCGCTGCAAGCAAAGGCTGGCATACTTGGCCCTTCATCCACACAGGGGCTGACCATGCCGCGTTATCTTGTTCTGGGTTTGTGCCTGCTGGCGCCTTTGTGCATGGCCGATAACGACGAGCACGACCTCGCCTACAGCCTGGGGGCCAGCCTGGGCGAGCGCTTGCGCCAGGACATGCCGGGCCTGCAACTGGATGCTCTGGTCGAAGGCCTGCGCCAGTCGTACCAGGGTCAGCCGCTGAAGCTGGATCAAGGGCGTATGCAGGCACTGCTACAACAACATGAAACTCAGCAGGCGGATACGGCGACGCAGAAGTTACAGGCCGCCGAAGTGCGTTTCTTGGCCAACGAGCGGGCGCGTCACGGCATACATGAATTGCAACAAGGCATTCTGTACAGCGAAATCCAACCCGGCAGTGGCGCTCAGCCAAAAGCGGCAGGCAAGGTGCAGGTGAACTACGTAGGGTGGCTACCGGATGGCTCGGTGTTCGACCGCAGCCAATCGCCGCAGTGGTTCAACCTGAACTCGGTGATCGAGGGCTGGCGGGTGGCATTGCCACAGATGCAGGCGGGCGCAAAGTGGCGCCTGGTGATCCCGTCGGCACTGGCCTACGGCGCCGACGGAGCGGGTGACCTCATCGCCCCCTACACTCCGCTGGTCTTTGAAATCGAGTTGCTGCAAGCAGGCAACTAGCGCAGCGCCTCAGGCCTGAACCGCGCCTTCTTCCTTGTGCGCGGTGTGCAGCACTTCGATCAGGCAGTCTTCAAGTTCAAAGCGTTCGTGCAACAGGCTGCCCAGCTTGCCAAGCTTCTCGGCAAAACGCTCAGTGTCGCGGCACTCGGCCTTTTCGCAATGGTCGTTGAACGCCAGCGCAATCTGGGTGATGTCGATAATCCGAGGGTTGATCTCTTCGGCCAGCTCCAGCGCTTTTTCATCGCCAAACGCCTTGGCTTCGCTGATAAGCTGTTCGCACACTTCGAAATGCCAGGCCGATACATAATCCACCAGCAAGGCGCAGAAATCGCCGTTGGTGTCCTTGTCGGCAAAGGCAGGCTTCACATCACGCAGGGCAGCGAATGCGTGTACCAGTTCCTGGCGCTCCGCTAGCCACCGGTCGATCAGGTTATTGACCCCGCCCCAGCGTTCCTGAGCATTCTGACAACTATCTAGCATGGCGATCTCTTCCCTTTTGGGTAGATGCCGCTGCACCTCGTACCCGAATCTCGCGGCACAAAAGTGGATCAGCAGAACGGCATCGAGCCGTAGTATTTTGCGTTATGCGTGCAGGCAGATTATTCCCGCACGTGCTGCCCTTCAAGGTACGCAGCGGACTAACTTCGTACAAGTGTTTAATACACGGTTACACGGCCACTGGTCGTGCTGGCGGCCCACAGCGCCTGTGCAAGCTACCTGAGGTCGCGGATTGCCAAGGTATGTAGGCGGCTCGCCAGCAAATAGCCCAACGGCAGCGTGGCCAGCAGCAAGAACGCCAGCAGGCTCCACTCGGGAAGGGTCAGGTCCAGAAAGCTCCATGCCAGCGAGTTGCAGTCGGCGCTGCCAAACAACAGCTGCCGGGCGGCCTCGCTCCAGGACTGCTTGAACAGGCGCGCCAGCGGCACCGGGCAGGCGTGGCCGACATCGTCGGCACCCTGCAGCCATACGTGCCGTGCGGCCAGCAGGGCACCGGCCAGCGCACAGCCCAGTGCAACCCGCGCATAGCGGCGTTTGCCTGGCGAGGCAGGGGCATGGAGCGTTGCCAGCAGGCATACCAGCGCATAGCCCGCGAGCATCAACCGCTGGCTGAAACACAATGGGCAAGGCGAAAGCGCCAGCGCTGCCTGCAATTGGAAGGTGGCGATCAGCACCACGAGCGCGCCCAGGCAGGCAGGTAGGAAGAAGGTGCGCAAGCGGGCCGGCAGCATGGGCGTTGAATGTCCCGGGGTTGGTAGGGTAGGCCTGAAACGGTAGAGGAAACGTATCCTTTGTTTCAAGGCGCTACTGCCCAGACAATTCACTGCACGGCGAAGGAAATTTCCAGCTACATGGTAGGAAGGGCCTTAGGACAAAGACCGCAGAATTTACCTACACCAGTGGAGAAATTACCCGCCCCCTAAGCCCGCTGCATTGCGCGGGCCCAGGGGTGGCTCAGGCGCGGACGCTTTCTGGCAGGGGCAGCGCCAGCAGGCGCTCATCAAGCAGGCCAAGGCCTTCCTGGAACAGCTGGTTGCTGCGCTCGGTTTCACCCAACCCCGCCAGTAACCGAGCCAGCTCGGCGCAGGTTTCCGGGTTGCGCTCCATGCGCAGGCTGCTTTCCAGATAATCCCTGGCCTTGCCCCACAGACGGTTCTGCAGGCTCAGGCGGCCCAGGGTGAGCAGCAGGCTGGCGTCCTGCGGGTGCTCTTTGAGCCAACCTTCGGCGGCTTGCAGCTGACGCGCAGGGTCATCACCGCGAACCAGACCATACAGCCGGGCCAGGTGGCTTTCGTACTGGCGCTTGAGCGCAGCGCGCAGCACCTGCTCGGCCTCACTTTGGGCGCCTGCCTGGCGTAGCTGCTCGGCATAGGCCAGCACCAGCTGCGGCTCCTGGCGCTGGGCAGACGTCAATTGCTGCCAGGCGCGTTCAAGGGCCTGCCGGGCGGTTTGGGCATCTTCACCACGGGTGGCTGCCAGGCTCAGGTTCTGGCCCCAGGCACGGCGCTCCAGCGCCGCCAGCTCGGCAGGCGGCAATACCTTGCCCTTGCGCAGGTCTGGCATCAGGCGGATCAGTGCCGACCAGTCGCCGCGCTCCAGGTGCAGGCGTTGCAGCAGGCGCAGCACCTGGGTGTTGTGCGGATGGCGTTGTTGCATGGCCAGCAGTGTTTCCAAGGCGCCATCGCTATCCCCGCGGTCCATCTGCAACTGGGCATGGGTCAGGGCAACGGCCAGTTCGGCTTGCGGCTGGCGTTCCAGGGCGCGCTCCAGCAGGTTGTCGCTGTCTTCGATACGGCCCTGTTCGTTCGCCGCACGTGCGGCACCCAGGTAGTACATCAAAGGCTGGCGCTCGGCCTCGGCGGCACGGTGCAGGTGGCGCTGGGCACTGGCCCAGCGGCCCTCGGCAAGGTCAAGCTGCCCTTGCTCGACGGCCAGCCGATTACGCCGGCTGCGGTTGCGTCGCGACCAGGGGTTGACCGCACCGCTTGAGGCCAGCACCAGCCCAACCAGAAAGCGCAGCAACAACAACACCGCCACCACCGCGAGCAACCCCAACAGGGCAGCCCACAAGCCGGACTGATAACGGAAACTGCCATAGGACACCATCACATAGCCGCTGTGGTTGGCCACGGCCACACCCAGTGCTGCGGCAACCACGATGGCCAGCACCGCCAGCAGGTACACGCGCTTCATGGCTTGCCCCCCTCGGCATCAGCCGGCAAGTGGCGGCGCTGGATGTAGTTCTGCACAGCAGCCAGGCTCTGGCTGAGGTCAGGGGTGACCACGGACACCGGCTGCTCAGCCAGAGCGTTGAGGCTGTCGAGCATGGCCTTGCTTTGCGGGTTATCGGCGTTGAAGTTGGCGACCAGCACGCTGCGGGCATCATCCAGTGCCTGGGTGTAGACCTTGGCATCACCGTTGAGCGCGGCCCACTGGGCCTGTTCGATGGTGAGGCTCAGTGCCAGGCGCAACTGGTTGAGTTGCTGGCCTGCCAACAGAGGCCGCACGTTGTCGTCGGCATTGAAGTCGATCTGGAAGTACTTGGAGATTTCCGACCACCACTGCGCCAGGCGGCTTGGGCCATCGCCATCTGCGGTGAGTGCGCCCATTGCATTGGCATCGCTGGAGAACTCCGGCGACTGGGCGCTGAGCTGTTGCACTTGCTCACGCTGGGCGGCCAGCTTGAGGAACAGGCCAGTGCGGTCGGGTTGCTGGGTGCTGCTGAGGGTAGCGAGGCTGCGGGCCAGTTGCTCGCGGGCAGCGAAGGCACCCGGGTCGCTCTGTTCGCGCAGAATTTCGTCCGCACCCTCGACCAGCGCCTTGGCACTGGTGATGTCCTGCAGGGCCGACAGGCGCAGGGTAGCCAGGCGCAGCAGGTGCTCGGCCTCGGCCAGGCGCCACTCCTTGCGGCTTTCGCCCAGCACGGTTTCAACCCGTTGGCTGAGGCGCTGCTGATCGCCTTGCAACTGGGCGACCAGCCGGCGGCGGTCTTCCAGCTCGCTGGCCGCCGGCAGGCTGGCCAACTGCGCGCTGATTTGCTGCTCACGCTGCTGCAGTGCCTCGGCGCGCTGGTTCAATGCTTCGAGGTGCTGGCCCTGGTCGAATTCATCGCCCTGCAGCTGGTGTACCTGCCAGGCACCCCAGCCACCGACGCCAACGCCCGCAGCGCCCAGCAGCAAGGCCAGCGCAGCCAGGCCGTTGCCGGAGCGTTTGCCGGATGGGGGGGTGACAGGCTCCGTCGGCGCCTGGGCCGCGGTTTGATCATTATTGGACAAGACAGTCTCGCTCACGTATCCATCCTTTGCATGGGGGCGCATCGCGTACAGCTTAGCGCCTAATCGGCAGGTGCAGCGCTGCGCTGCACGGCTGCCAGCAAGGCCATGGCGCTGGCGCCACGGCAATCCACAACCTGTTGGGCCCCTGCGGCCCTGGCCTGTTCGGCTACCCGCGGGCTCGGCACGAACAGCGGCATGCGCGCAATCTGCGGCCACGCGGTGCCAGCCAGCTGCTGCAAGTGTTCGAAACCCTGCCCACTGCTGACCACCACGCCATTGAGGCGTTCCGCGTGGATGCGCTGCATCAGGGTACCTGCCGGGTAAGCAGGCAGGCAGCGACGATACAGTTCCAGATATTCGACGCTAGCACCTAGCTGTGCAAGACGCTCTGCCAGCAGTTCGCGACCTCCTACGCCGCGCACAATGAGCATGCGCGGGGCGGCACCCGCCACCGCCTGGCGCAGCGCCGGCACGGCCAATAAGGCTTCGCTGTCATCGCCTGCCGCCGGGTAGCTCACGTACAGGCCTGCCTGTTGCAATACGGCAGCGGTCGCTGCACCCACGGTGAACCAGCCGCGCGGCGGCATAGGCAGGCCACACGCGGCCACCTGTTCAAGCAGCAACCTGGCAGCCGGTTTGCTTACCACGATGACGCCGCCAAACTGCCCCAGCTCACCCAGCAGCGCCCGCTGCCTGGCGTCGGGAAGTACAGGTTCGATGGCCAGCAAGGGCAGGCAACTGCTACCCACCCCGGCGTCAGCCAGGCTTTGCGACAGCGCCGCGCAGTCCTCGGCAGGCCGGGTCAGCAACAGGCGCCAAGGGCTCACGGGTGCCCAGCCTCGCCATAGACTTCCTTGAGGATAGCCTCGGCGCCCTGGCTCAGCAGGTCTTCAGCCACTTGTATGCCCAGGGCTTCGGCGTGCGCCCGTGGCGCGCGGGCCTGGGCAACCAGCAGAGTGCCGCCATCAGGGTGGCCAACCAGGCCACGTAGCCACAGTTGGTCCTGCTCGAGCACTGCATAGCACGCGATGGGCACCTGGCAGCCCCCGTTCAGGCGCTTGTTCAAGGCGCGCTCGGCGACTACGCGGTCGGCAGTGTCGTCGTGGTGCAAGGCTGCCAGCAGTGCATGGATGTGCGCGTCGGCACTGCGGCACTCGATGCCAACCGCACCCTGGCCGCCAGCGGGCAGGCTGTCATCGACGCTGATACTGTCGGTGATGCGGTCTTCGAAGCCCAGGCGAATCAGCCCGGCAGCCGCCAGAATGATCGCGTCATATTCGCCGGCATCGAGCTTGGCCAGGCGCGTGTTGACGTTACCGCGCAAGAAGCGAATTTGCAGGTCGGGCCGGCGGGCCAGCAGCTGGGTTTGCCGGCGCAGGCTTGAGGTGCCGACGACACTGCCGGCCGGCAGCGCCTGAAGGCTGTCAAAGCGGTTGGAGACAAACGCGTCGCGCGGGTCTTCGCGCTCGCAGATGCAGTACAGCCCCAGGCCTTCGGGGAAGTCCATGGGGACGTCCTTCATCGAGTGCACAGCGATGTCGGCTTCGTTGTCGAGCAGGGCGTTTTCCAGTTCCTTGACGAACAGGCCCTTGCCGCCGATCTTCGCCAGGGGAGCATCCAGCAGCTTGTCGCCGCGGCTCACCATCGGCACCAGGGACACATGTAGGCCTGGGTGAGCCTGCTCGAGACGGGCTTTGACGTATTCGGCCTGCCACAGGGCCAATGCACTTTTACGGGTGGCAATGCGGATTTCGCGAGTGGACATGTAACGCCCCGATACATAGAAATGCCGCCGATGATAACAGCATCGTCGGAGGCACTAGCAGATGCGGATCAACAGCGAGTGCGATGGTGAACCTGGGGCGGGAGTAGTGGGGGCAGGTGTATCAAGGCCGCTGGGCGGCCTGTCGCGGGCAAGCCCGCTCCTGTAGAGAAGGCCGACAACGTTAGAGGTTCTGCATCATTTTGCGCACACCGGCCACGTGGCGGCGGCTCACCGTGAGGGCGTCACCATCGAGCCCCTTGAGGTAAAGCTGGAAATGGCCGAGCGGCGTACGCTGCAGGCGCTCGATACGCTCGCGGGCGACCAGTGCGTTGCGATGGATACGCACGAAGCGATCACCGAACTCATCTTCCAGAGCCTTGAGCGGTTCATCGAGCAGCACCTCGCCACCTTCGTGGCGCAAGGTCACGTACTTGTGATCGGCAATGAAATAGATCACCTGGGGTATGGGGATCAGCTCGATGCCTTTGCGGGTTCTGGCACTGATATGGCTACGTGGCCCACCCCCTTCGCTGCCCGGCCGGGTGAGCGCGGCCAGTTGCGCACGGTTGGGCTTGTCTGCCTTGCGCAGCGCGTCGCGCAGGGTTTGCGGCTGTATTGGCTTGGTCACATGGCTGAGGGTGCTGCCGTCGAATGCATCGGCGCCATATTCGTCATCACCGGTGCAAAACACCAACGCCGGCGGCGCCTCGCGCTCGCACAGGCGCGCGGCCACCTGCAGGCCATCGAGCCCTGGCATGCCGATGTCCAGCAAAACCACATCAGGCTTGAGGCTTTCAATCAGTGCAAGCGCTTCCTCGCCATTCGTGGCACTTGGCTCCAGCACGGTGTAACCCTCGAGTTCACCGAGCAATCGGCTTAGGCGTTCGCGGCCTTGGGGTTCGTCATCAACGATCAGGACATTCATAGTTGCGCTGGATTCCTGAATGAGTCTGCACGGTCATGGCGTAGACAGGTGTGAGTGGAGCGATGCTGCGTGTCACGCTCTAGACCGGTGCGATGGCCAAAGATTCACTGGAGCCGGCAGATTCGCTGCCCACCCCTTGTCAAACTGTAGACGGTCCGTGGAACACTGCCGTTCAATCCTGAAAATCTCTGCAACGGTTTTGCGCGGCCTTCGTCTGTCGATTAACTGCGCCCTGCGCCCTGCGGCAGCGGGCCCAACCCTGCTATCATCGCAGCAATTTTTTCGTTCACGCCTGCAATGAGTGAATTCATGAGCACTGACAAGACCAATCAGTCCTGGGGCGGCCGCTTCAGTGAGCCCGTCGACGCCTTCGTCGCCCGTTTCACCGCCTCGGTAGACTTCGACAAGCGCCTGTACCGCCACGACATCATGGGCTCGATTGCCCACGCAACCATGCTGGCACAGGTCGGCGTCCTCAGCGACGCCGAGCGTGACACCATCATCGATGGCCTCAAGACCATTCAGGGCGAAATCGAAGCCGGCACCTTCGACTGGCGCGTCGACCTCGAAGACGTGCACATGAACATCGAAGCACGCCTCACCGACCGCATCGGCATTACCGGCAAGAAGCTGCACACCGGCCGCAGCCGCAACGACCAGGTGGCTACCGATATCCGCCTGTGGCTGCGTGACGAAATCGACCTGATCCTGGGCGAAATCACCCGCCTGCAAAAAGGGCTGCTGGAACAGGCCGAGCGCGAAGCCGAAACCATCATGCCAGGCTTCACCCACTTGCAAACCGCCCAGCCGGTCACCTTTGGCCACCACCTGCTGGCCTGGTTCGAGATGCTCAGCCGCGATTACGAGCGCCTGGTCGATTGCCGCAAGCGCACCAACCGCATGCCATTGGGCAGCGCTGCACTGGCCGGCACCACCTACCCCATCGACCGCGAGCTCACGTGCAAGCTGCTGGGCTTCGAGGCCGTGGCAGGCAACTCGCTCGATGGCGTCTCGGACCGTGATTTCGCCATCGAATTCTGCGCTGCGGCCAGCGTGGCGATGATGCACCTGTCGCGCTTCTCGGAAGAGCTGGTGCTGTGGACCAGCGCGCAGTTCCAGTTCATCGACCTGCCAGATCGCTTCTGCACCGGCAGCTCGATCATGCCGCAGAAGAAGAACCCGGACGTGCCGGAGCTGGTGCGTGGCAAGAGCGGCCGCGTGTTTGGCGCCCTGACTGGCTTGCTGACCCTGATGAAAGGCCAGCCGCTGGCCTACAACAAGGACAACCAGGAAGACAAGGAGCCGCTGTTCGACGCCGCCGACACCCTGCGCGACTCGCTGCGTGCCTTTGCCGACATGATCCCGGCCATCAAGCCCAAGCACGCCATCATGCGTGAAGCGGCCCTGCGTGGGTTCTCCACCGCAACTGACCTGGCCGACTACCTGGTGCGCCGTGGCCTGCCGTTCCGTGACTGCCACGAAATCGTTGGCCACGCGGTGAAGTACGGTGTGGACACGGGCAAGGACCTGGCGGAAATGAGCCTGGAGGAACTGCGCCAGTTCAGCGACCAGATCGAGCAGGACGTGTTCGCGGTGCTGACCCTGGAAGGCTCGGTGAATGCCCGCAACCACATCGGTGGTACGGCACCGGCACAGGTGCGCGCGGCGGTTGCCCGTGGCACGGCGCTGCTGGCCCAGCGGGCCTAGGTGCCGCAGCGGCCTTGCGCATCGCGTCGCAAGGCCGCCCCCCGTCACTGTTTGCGGTTACGCATCATCTCGAGGAAGGCCGGCATCGCCGCTTCCTTGTCTGCGACAATCCGTGCGACGTGCGGGTTCTCGCCCATCTGCTGCAGCAATGCCTTGGCCTGGGGGAAGTCCGCCAGCAAGTCGATGTTCAGCACTTTCTTGCCCACAGCGCTCGCCAGGTCAACCGAGAAGCAGAACATCAGGTCGGCCAGGGTCAGTTGATCGCCCGCCACGAAGGGTGCGAAACGCCCGTTGCGTTTGAGGGTGGCGAAGCCGGACAGCAACTCGGTACGCGCCTTCTCCTTGACCAGCGGCTCCACAGGCGTGCCGAAGAACGCTTCGGCGTAGCAGGTGCGCGCAGGCAGCTCGATGTACAGCTCGATTTCCTTGACCAGCTCACGCACCTTGGCCTGGGCGAAAGGGTCAGCCGGCAGCAGCGCCTTGCCGCCTTGGGTGTGCTCGATGTAATCGAGAATGACGCTGGTTTCACTCAAGAAACCGTGCTCGGTTTGCAGCACCGGCACCTTGCCACGTGGGCTGACTTCCAGTACCTGCGGGGTCTGGCCACTGAAGAACAGCACCTCTTCGAAAGGCACGCCCTTTTCCAGCAAGGCCAACTTGACCATGTTGTAGTAGTTGCTGACAGGGAATCCGTAGAGCTTGAGCATGGGTTGACAGCCTCCGGGCCGTAAGAAAATGGCACGGCTTTTATAGCCCCATCGCCCGCGCCTGACCAGCGTCATGCACGCGGTCGATGGCCGGGCATTGCCAATACAGCCGTGGCAAACTGTGCATCCCACAACAGGAGTTGCGCCATGAGCGAACACACCGACATCGACGATGATCAAGACGACGAGGCCTTTGCCGAGGCTACGTTGACGCAGGCAATCGAGAACCAGATCGAAAGCGGCGAGCCCCCTGCGGCCAAGGCCACATTCAACAAGCTGACCCTGGTCGGCTACGCGCGCGAAGACATCCTGAACCTGATGGCACACGTTCTTGCCTTCGAGATCGACAACATGCTCAGCGAAGACCGCGAGTTCGACGGCCAGTGGTACGAAGAGGCGCTGCGCGCATTGCCTGAGCTGCCGCCTGAGATGGATCAAGGCGACGACGAATAAGCCGGCTACACTCCTATGTCAGGCACCCCTTGCGGTGCCGCCATCCTTGTCTGGAAGTCAGGAGTCGCCATGTCCTTTTCCCCCGAATTGATCGCCGAACTGGAAGTACTTGCGCTGTTCAACCTCGACAGCAGCCAGGAAGGCATCAAGATTCACAACAACGCCTCCCCCACCCTGATCGCTGCGGCGCAGCGCCTGCACGACAAAGGCCTGACCGATCAGCCTGACGGCGGTTACCTGACCAGCCTTGGGCACGATGCGGTGGAGAGCGTGCAGCTGCTGCAGAACATCCTCAAATCACCGCAGCCAGCCTGAAACCCGAGCACCCCCGGTGGGAGCGGTTTCAACCGCGAGCCCTGGGGGTGCGCCAGCATTGCGTCAGCTAACGGCGGCCCGGCGCTTTTCCATCAACCGCGAGCGCCCGTACAGGAACACGATGGCCAGCAAAGCCACCGCCTGTGCCGACAGCGAATAGGCGTCGGCGTGAATCCCCAGCCAATCGAACTCAAAGAACGCCACCGGGCGGGTACCCAGCACGCCCGCCTCCTGCAATGCCTTCACGCCATGCCCTGCAAATACTACAGACAGCGCGCACAGCAGTGCGGCGTTGATGCTGAAGAACAGTGACAGCGGCAGCTTGGCCGAACCCCGCAAGATGACCCATGCCAACCCCACCAGCAGCACCAGTGCAGTAGCCCCGCCCGCCAATACCGCCTGGTGCCCGGCCGGCCCTGCCTGTAACCACAGGGTTTCGTAGAACAGGATCACTTCGAACAATTCCCGGTACACCGAGAAGAACGCCAGCATGGCGAAGCCGAACCGGCCGCCACCGCTGACCAGGCTGCTCTTGATGTAGTCCTGCCAGGCTGCGGCGTGGCGACGGTCATGCATCCACACCCCCAGCCACAGCACCATCACCGCAGCAAACAATGCCGTGCAGCCTTCGAGCAGTTCGCGCTGAGCGCCACCGACATTGATCACATAGGCAGCCAACGCCCACGTAGCGAAGCCGGCAACCAGCGCCAGGCCCCAGCCGATGTTGACGCTGCGCACCGCCGACTGCTGGCCCGTGTTACGCAGGAAGGCCAGGATTGCTGCCAGCACCAGAATGGCTTCCAGGCCTTCACGCAGCAGGATCAGCAGACCAGACACATAGCTCAGCGACCAGCTCAGCCCATCACTGCCCAGCAACTTGGCGGCTTGGTCCAGCTTGGTTCTGGCTTCGGCAAGGCGCTGCTCGGCCTGGGCGATGGGCAAGCCATCCTGCAATGCCTGCCGGTATGCCATCAGGGATTTCTCGGTGTCCTTGCGGGCCTGGGCGTCGATGTTGTCCAGCGAGCTTTCTACCAGCTCGAAACCCTCCAGGTAGGCCGCTACTGACAGGTCGTAGGCCTGGTCATGGTCGCCTGCACGGTAAGCGGCGAGGCTCTTGTCCAGGGTAGTGGCGGTGTACTCGAGCAATTGCGCCGGGCCGCGTTTGACCTGCGGCGGCTGAGCGCGCTGAGCGCGGAACGCCTGCACGGCTGCTGCACCCTCGTTGGCTGCCACTTCCGCGGGTGTCTGGCGTGCCAGGTCGGCCAGGTTCCACGCCTTGTCGCCCTTTGCCGCTTGCGGGTTGGCCGTGAAGCTGGCGATATACGCCGCCACATCCCAGCGCTGGCGGTCGTCCAGCTGGTCAGCGAACGATGGCATCTCGGTACCGTCGATACCCAGAGCCAGCGTGTTGTAAAGGTCGAACAGGCTCAACTGGTCGAGGCGTTCGGTATTACGCAGGTCGGCGGGGGCCGGCTCCAGGCCGACACCAGCCGGGCCATCGCCCGCCCCGGTATCACCGTGGCAGATCGAGCAGTTTTGCGCATACAACGATGCGCCACGGGCCGGGTCGGGGGTGATCACCGGGGCTTGGCTCACCTCGTAGGCCACGGCCAAGCGAGCGCCCAACTGGCGAGCCTGCTTGGCGACTGCGGCGCCATCCTGACGCTGGTCGATGGCCTGGCGAAGGGCCTGGATGCCTTGCTGCAGCGCGTTGTGTTCGGCGTTGGCCGGCAGGCTGTTAACCAGATCAGCCAACACAGCACTGAATTCCTGCTGCTCACGGTACTCGCCACTGTCGACTACTTTGCCGTCGCGCACGGTGGGCGGGTAATCCGCACCAATGTAGTCAAGCAAGTGCAGCGCTTTGGCGGCTTCAGCGGGCGCCTCGGCCTGCACCAGGGTGCTGCACAACGCCAGCACTGGACCAAGCAGCAACGCGGGCAGCCAGGACAGCACACGGGTACGGGTTTTCATGGCCAGTCTCGGAGGGAATGCGAAAGAGAACATTGTTCACTTCCACTCAGCTTGCCTCAAGGTTTGTGGGCAGATTTCATGAAAAATCTTGCTACAAATCAGTCGGCGGTCAACCTCCGCATTACCAAGAGCCAGCGTCTGCAGCCAAGCTAAGGGAGCAGCCCTGCCGGCTATTGGCCTAAGGCTTGGCGCTCTCCCTCCAGCCGCCACCCAGTGCAAGGAACACCCCAATCTGCCCCACCGCCACCTGGCTATTCGCCGCCGCCAGTTGCGCACGCATATCGGTGTAGGTGCGTGTCGCCTGCAAGTCCGCCAAAAACGATTCGCGCCCTGCCTGGTAATAGCGGTGGGTCTGGTCTGCCGCTTCTTTCGCCGACCTTTCTGCCTCGGCCAGTGCATCACGGCGGTCAAGCAAGGCGCTGTACTGGGCAAGCCGGGTCTGGGTTTCGCGAATGGCGTTCAGCACTACACCGTCAAAATGGGCCAACGCCGCCTGGGTAGAGGCTTCAGCCATGCGAATGCGCGCCCGGGTGCCATTGGTAGGGATGGACCAGCTGATCTGCGGACCAAAGCCCCAGCGGTTGGTTGCAGGCTCGCCCAGGTTGTCAAGGATGCCAATGGTACCGACCTGGGCACCGATGCTGATGTCTGGGTACAACGCGCCAGTAGCAACGCCAATAGTGGCTGTGGCAGCAGCCAGTTGCCGCTCGGCCTGGCGCACGTCAGGGCGGCGCTTGAGCAGCGCCGCGCCATCGCCGACCGGTACCAACTGATGAAGCTGTGGCAGTTCGGCACACTCGGCAGTGCCGGCCGGCAACTGATCCACCGGCTTGGCCAGCAGCGCCGCCAGGGTATACAGGCCCGTTTCACGCTCGGCCTTGAAGCGCGGCAACTCGGCGCGCAACGATTTGAACTGGGTTTGCGAGCGGGTGACCTGGGTTTCATCGCCACGGCCCGCATCACGCAGGCGCTGGCTGAGTTGCACACTCTGCTGCTGCAGGTCGAGTGACTCGCGGGCAATGTGGTATTCCTCGTTGGCCGAGCACACCTGGGTATAGGCCTTGACCACATCCGCCACCAAGGTGATGCGCGCCGTGTCGGCAGCCGCCTGCACCGCATCGGCATTGGCCTTGGCAGCCTCGGTACCACGCTTGAAGGTGCCCCACAGGTCGAACTGGTACGAGGCGCTGATGATCGCCTCGCCGATGTTGGCCACCGGCACTTTTTCGGTCAGCAGGAAGGCTTCACCCGACTCTTGCAGGCGCTGCGCACCAGCCTTGACGCCACCGCTGAAGCCGCCCTGGGATTCGGCAACGTCGACCTGAGCGCGAGCCTTGGCGATGTTGGCCGCTGCAACCCGCAGCTCGGTATTGGCGCTGAGCGCCTGGCGCACCAAGGCATTGAGGCGTGGGTCCTGATAAAGCTGCCACCAGCCCTCGGGCACCGGTGCCGACACCACGCTGCCACTATCCTGGCGCAACGGGCCGTTCAGGTCGCTGCGCTGTACGGCGGCGGCCTTGGGCACTTCATAGTCGGGGCCGACCATCATGCAGGCGCCCAGCGACAGGCAGATACCCGCCAGCATCAGCTGTTTCATGGCTACTGGCCCTCCACGATCGAAACCGTGGCGGTACGCCCGGCGACCATTCGGAAGTCCGGTGGCACTTCGTCGAAGGCGATGCGCACCGGAATACGCTGTGCCAGGCGCACCCAGCTGAAGGCAGGGTTGACGTTGGGCAGCAGGTTCGCGCCGCTGCTGCGGTCACGGTCCTCGATGCCGGCTGCGAAGCTTTCTACATGCCCGCGCAGGCGGGTGTTGTCGCCCATCACGCGGATATCCACCGCGTCACCAATGTGGATGCCGCCCAGCTTGGTTTCTTCGAAGTAGCCATCGACGTGGTACGAAGCGCTGTCGACCACCGACAACACCGGCCGCCCTGCGGTGACGAACTCATGGTTGCGCGGCGCGCGGTCGTTGAGGTAGCCGTCCACCGGGCTGCGCACCACCGAGCGGTCGAGGTTCAGCTGCGCGGTATCCACCGCCACCTGGGCCTCGCTGACCGCGGACCGGGCACGGGCTTCGCGCGACTGGCTTTCTTCCAGTTGCTCGGCAGCCACCAGGTTGCCCAGCTTGCGATTGCGTCGGGTTTCCCGCGACGCCTGGGCCAGGGTTTCCTGGCGCTCACCAAGGGTGGCCTTGGCCTGGCGCAGGGCCAAGGTGAAACGGTCCTGGTCGATGGTGAACAGCACATCGCCGCGTTTGACGGTCTGGTTGTCGCGCACTTCCACCTTCTGGATAAGCCCGGACACGTCCGGGGCAATCTGGATCACGTCGGCACGGATGTGGCCGTCGCGGGTCCAGGGGGCGAACAGGTAATACACCACCATCTGCCACACAAGTACGGCGGCAAAGGTCACGACCAGCAGGGTGAGGACCACACGGCCCAGCGTCAGCAAAGGTTTTTTCATGGCAGCATCAGGCTTCGACAAAAATGGTCAACCGCACCGAGCAGTACGGCGTAAAGGGCAACGTTGAACAGTGCGCGGTGCCAGACCAGGCGGTAGAAGTGCACGCGCACCAGCACCGCATGCACCCCCAGAAACAGCAGGTAGGTCGCAAACATCATCACCAGCAGCGTGGGCAGGAATACCCCGCTGATATCCAGTTCACCAATCACAGTGGCGCTCCATCCAGCCCGGGAGGCAGTTGCGGTTGTTCGGCAGGCTCCAGCATTACCTCCACTCCGGGCAGCAGCGCCAGGCGCAAGCCGGCCAGGGCATGCAGCAGGTGGGTGCGGGCCGCGCCGCGTTCATGCGGGTTATCCAGGTTCAGTGCCAGGCGCGCACGCTCCATGCTGCGCAGCAGCGCTGTTGAGGCATGCAGCCGCTCGCCGACACGCAGGCAGGCGGCGTAATGCGCACCCACTTCCTCGATGACCGTGGCCAGGCGCTGGCGGCCTTGCTGCCCCGCACGCGGCATGTAGGCCAGCAGGTCCAACAGGTTGAGCCCCACGCGCAGGTCGCGCAGTGCTACACCGCTGTCCTGGCCGGTTTGCGACAACCGCGGCAGGTGCTGCATCAGGCGGTCGAGCATCTGCACCCCCACCTTGCGGTGCTCCGCGAGGGTGGCCGGCTCGGTCATCTCGACGATGTCGCGCCAGGTGAAGCGGGTCATGCGTTTGGCCGCCAGTTCCACCCCGAACGGGCGCATTACCAAGGTCCAGACGAAGGCGAACAGCAGCCCCACCGGCCCAGCCAGGTTGGAATTGAGGAAGGTGAAGAAGTCCGCGTCGTACGCCCCCTGAATGCTGATGAAGGTGGAGGTGTTGACGATGGTCAGCAGGGTGCCCAGGTAGAAGCGCGGCTGCACGGTCAGTGTGCCAATGCAGATGAAGGGCACGGCGAAGGCCAGCACCAGCATCGGGAAGTCGTGCAGGTTGGGCAGCACCAGGAACAGGTACAGGCTGGAGAAAATCACCGACATCAGGGTCCAGAAGAAGAACCGGTAGATCTGTGGCGCCGGGTCATCCATGGCGGCGAAGAAACTGCATGACACCGCCGCCAGGATCACCGCACTGGCGCCGTCATTCCAGCCCAGGCCGATCCACAGCCCGCATGCCACGATGATCGCCAGCACGGTGGACGCTACCGAGTACAGCATCAGGCCCCGGTCAAAGAACGGCTTCAGACGGGCCAGGCGCCAGTGCCGATACACGGCACGCCACGGTGTGGCATCGTCGCTGCGCAGCGCATGCTGCAGGGTGCAGCAGTCCTGCCACAGATCGACCCACTCGGTGAGCCGGTAAAACGCGTTGGACAGCAGCAACTCGGCACGCTGGTCGAGGGCCTCGGCCCCTGGCTGCAGGCGGTCGATGTCGGCATGCAGGGCAGCCCAGCGCCCGATTGAGGCGCTGTCGGCAGTGCCCGCGAGCCATTGCCGGGCGGCATCCAGCACAGGTTGCAGTTGTTCGAACTGCTGTGGCGCACGGCCGTGCAACGCCGTCAGCGCGTCATCCAGGGCATCGAGCACCGGCAGCAGGTGGATCATGCGCCCGCGCAGTTCGCGTACGTTCTTCAAGGTGTGGGGGCCGGCGCCTTCATGGCCGAGCTGGCCGATCATCAACTCCAGGGAGTTGAACGTGGTTACCATGGCACCGCGCATGCCACCCACGTCACTGGTGCCAGACAGCCGCGCCAGGTAGCTGTCGCTGTAGCGGATGGCATCGTTGAACCAGTTGCCGGTCGCACCCACAACCACCGGCGCCAGCCGGCGTGGCCAGAAAATGGCCCCGACCACTGCCGCACAGACAATGCCCAGGCAGATTTCCTGAGCCCGGGAGGAGGCCACGTCGAAAACCGCCAGCGGGTTGTCGACCACGGCCAGGGCGATCATCGGCAAGGTGTAACCGGCCAGCATCAGTACATAGTTATTGGCGGTACGCAGGTTCAGCGAGAGGAACAGCAAGGTACCGGTCCACAGGGCAATGGCGATGCTGAGCAGCAACGGCGATTGCACCAGCGGCGGTACCAGCAGCACCGCCCCGGCGGCGCCCAGCAAGGTCCCCAAGGCGCGGTACAGTGCCTTGGAGCTGGTAGGGCCGAGGAACGGGCTGGAGACGATGTACACCGTAGCCATGGCCCAGTAAGGGCGTGGCAGCTGCATCAGCAGCGCGATGTACAACGCGATCATGGAGGCGGCGAAGGTGCGCACACCATAAAACCAGTCACGGGCCGGCGGTACCGAACTGAAGAAGCCGTTCATGCCGGGCCTCCCGCGCTGCCCAGGCCGGCTGCTTCGAAGGCACGCAGCACGCGCAACGCACCGTCGAGGTCCGCCTGGTCGACACCGCCCAGCACATCGCCACGCAACCTGACCAGTTCGGCTTCGATGGCTTCGGCCAGCGTGCGGCCTGCGTCGGTCAGGCTCAGGGCCTTGGCCCGCCGGTCCAGCGGGTCTTCACTGCGCACTACCAGGCCGGCTTTGCACAGCTGGTCGAGCAGACGTACCAGCGAAGGGCTCTCCAGGCCGGCAGCCTGGGCCACGGCAACCTGGTGCACACCATCGCCCAGGCGCACGATCATCAGCAGCGGCGCCGCGCAGGCCTCGGAGATACCGTAGCCGGTCAACGCGTTGTGGCAGATGCGCCGCCAGTGGCGAGCAGCAACCACCAAGCCGCTGCTGACCTGCAGGCGCAGAAGATCAAGGGACATAGGTAGACCAGCTATATTCATAGTTTGCTAACTATCAATATACGCCTGGCCCTCCCCCTCTCGTCAACCGCTGCCGACGGAGGGCACACCGCAAAGGCTGCACATCATGGGTGAATCTGGTCTTCCAGTTTCATTGTCAGGGCCAAGGTGCTGCCCATCTGCACGGCGCGGTCCCGCCACTGTTCGTAGCGCACCTTATCGCGGCTGCTGAAGTGCACAGCCAGTTCCTCGGCCGCCTGTACTACGCCCGCTGCGGCAGCCAGTTCCAGCCAGTACAAGGCAGGCTTGAGCTCAGCCTGCACGTACAGCCCGTGCATCAGGCGGTAACCGACTTCGAAGCGGCAGCGCGCCTCGCCCTGCTCGGCACCGCGCAGGAACCACTGGTAAGCCTGCGCAGGGTCTACCTGCCATTGAAGCTCGCCGTCACACACTTCTTCTTCCAGCAGGTCGCCCAACGCGGCAGCGGCATGCAACATGCCCCGCTCGAAGGCCTGCCTGTAGCACTCTGCTGCCTGCATGTAGGAAGGCTCGACGCCTTTGCCAAAGTAGTGTTGCTGCCCAAGGTTGAACCATGCCGCCGCACTCCCCTGCAACGCTGCCATGCGCAACAGGTGCCCCGCCAGCACGGTATCGGCACGCCAGTACTTGCCGTTCAGCCAGATCCAGCCCAAGTCATTGAGGGCTGCCACGTTGCCCTGCAACGCTTGTAGCCGCAGGTCGCGATACACCGCCTGCAAGTCGCTGGCCTCGTCCAGGCGGCTGACCAGCAGGGAGCGTTGGCTGGGCAGCCCGACCCCGGCAAACAACCGCTGTCGCTTCCCCACGGCGGCTGGCGGGGTGATGACCCGCTCGGGAAGAAGGCGGGCAAGCAGCGAATGGATATTGCTGGCAGCAGACATGTTCATCCTCATTGAACGACGCACAACCCCAACCTTCGGCTGTGATGAGGCGTGATTCTGCGGGACGGCACGTCAAAACCTGTCGCGAACGATACGGTACCAGGCAACCAAACGTCACTTACTTGATCTGAGCGGTCTGTGGCCAATTGCCATGCCCCTCGCATGCCGCCATCCTATTGCGGCAAGCCTAGACAAGGACGTTATCTTTTGCCGTTCGCCACCACTCGCGCCACCTTAAGCCGTCAGTGGGCACTGCTGCGCCAGTTGCCCAGCCGCTCCCCCGGCATCACCAGCTCCGAACTGGTCTGGCGCCTGCGAGACCTGGGCTTTAGCGTCAGCAAACGCACCGTAGAGCGTGACCTCAACGAGCTGTCACTGATCTTTCCACTGGAGCGCAATGACAAGAGCATCCCGTTCGGCTGGCACTGGTCGGCCAGTGCCGTGGGTGAATTGCGCGGCAGTTCGGACCTGCTCGCCCATTTACGCGGTGATGCCGTGCTGCCTGTGCAGGGCGACGGCATCGAACTGGTTGCCCGCATCAGTGACACGCTGGCCCGGCAACTGCGTGAAGCGCCATTGAGCAGCGACATGCAACTGACGGCGCACAAGCAAGGCCATCAGTTGCGGGCCACGGTCAGCGATGGCTGCCCGTTGCGGTGGTGGCTGTTGAGCCAGGGTGATGCGGTGGTGGTCGAGCAACCGGCGCAGTTGCGCGACGAGATTGGCAAGATCCTGACCAATGCAGCAGCGCAGTATCAGGACCTGAAGCCGTAACAGGTCAGCGCTGCATACCCCAACGGCGCACCGTCAACCGCTCGAGGGTATTGAATACCAGGCCCTCCACCAGCAACCCGATCAGAATCACCACCGCAAGCCCGGCAAACACCTTGTCGGTGTACAGCTCGTTGCGGTTCTGGAAGATGTACCAGCCAAGGCCGCCTTTGCCGCTGCTGGCGCCGAACACCAGCTCTGCTGCAATCAGGGTGCGCCAGGCGAATGCCCAACCGATCTTGAGCCCGGACAGGATCGACGGCAGGGCTGCCGGCACCAGGATGTACAGCACCAGCCGCAGCCCTCTCAGGCCATAGTTGCGTCCCGCCATGCGCAAGGTTTCGGACACGCCGAGAAAACCGGCATAGGTATTGAGCGCCAACGCCCACAGCACGGAGTGCACCAGTACGAAGATAAGGCTGTTGTCGCCCAGCCCGAACCACAGCAATGCCAGTGGCAACAGGGCAATAGCCGGCAACGGGTTGAACATTGAAGTCAGGCTGCCCAGCAGGTCACGCCCCAGCTGGGTCGACACCGCCAGGCTGGTGAGGCCGAAGGCCAGGATGATCCCAAGCACGTAACCCTTGAGCAGGATGACCAGCGACACGCCCACCTTGGCCGGCAACTCACCGCTGACCAGGCCGCCCCACAGCGCCGTGGCTGTCTGCAGGAAGGTCGGCAGCAGCAGGTCGTTGTCCTGGTAACGGGCAACGGCCTCCCACAGCAGGGCCAGCACCAGCAGGATAACCGCCTTGCGCAGCCAGCCGTGTTGCCACAGGCGCTGAGCCAATGGCAGGTTGCGTTCCACAGGCACACTGAGCAACGGCTCCAGCTGCACCTCGTATTCCTGGCGTACAGGGGTAGTGGTCATGGCTGAAGCTCCTGTCAGTAGGCGATGCGGATGTCGTTGAAGCCAAGGCTTTCGGCTTGTTCGGGGGTATCGGCTTCATCGAACAGCAAGCGGTGGATGCGCCGGGCACTGGCCTGGAAATCGCGGCCACCCAGGCTGCCCAGGCCGTATTGGTGGCTGTGCACTTCGGCGCGTACCCGCCCTGGGTGGGGCGACAGCAGCAAGATGCGGTTGCCTACCACCAGGGCTTCCTCGATGGAATGGGTAACGAACAGCAGGGTGAAGCGCACCTCCTCCCATAGCAGCAGCAATTCTTCCTGCATCTTGCGTCGGGTCAGCGCGTCGAGTGCCGCGAACGGTTCATCCATCAGCAGGATCTTCGGCTGCGTGGCCAAGGCCCTGGCAATGGCGACGCGCGCTTTCATACCGCCCGACAGGGTGTGCGGGTAGGCATCTGCAAAGGCTGCCAGGCCAACTTTCTCCAGGTAGTGCAGCGCCCGCTCTTCAGCCTCTGCGCGTTTCAGTTGGCCCGATACCAACAGCGGGAACATCACGTTTTGCTTTACCGTTTTCCAGGGCGGCAACTGGTCAAACTCCTGGAATACGACGATACGGTCCGGGCCGGGGCCGCTGACCGGCTGCCCCTGTAGCACGATCTGCCCCGCCTGGGGCTGAATGAAGCCGGCCACGGCCTTGAGCAAGGTGGACTTGCCGCAACCAGAAGGGCCGAGCAGCACGAAGCGGTCCGCCGGGTCTACCTCGAAACTCACCTGGTGCGTGGCGCGCACCACACGTTGCCGGGTACGGTATTCGAGGGTGAGGTCATCCACTTTCAGCAGCGGCGACGTGGCCGCACGGTTGAGGTTGCTGACCGTGTGGCCTGGCAATGATGCAGTCATGCGCTCAGCTCCCCTGCAGCGGGCGTTCATCCTGGAAGAAGTAGTCCTTCCACGATTCAGGCTTGTGCTTGATGGCGCCTACCCGGTAGAGAAATTCGGCAAGCTTGTAGGTGTTCTTTGGGGTGACGGTGAATTCGTACTGCGGGTTGTCGATCAGTTTGATCAATGTTTCACGGTCGATCTTGGCTTTGGTCACGCGGATGTAGGTGTCGGCAGCGGCCGCCTTGTCGTTCTGGGCAAAGGTGGCAGCTTCCGCCAGGGCATCGACAAACGCCTTGTAGGTCTTGGGGTTGTCCTTGCGGAATTTCTCAGTCGCAAACAGCAGGGTGGGCGAATTCGGCCCGAGCAGGTCGTAGCTGTTGAGCACCACATGCACGTTCTTGTTGGCCAGCGCCTGGTCCTGGAACGGCGGGTTGGAGAAGTGGCCGTTCAGCTCTGTACCCCCTGCCAGCAGTGCGGCAGTGGCATCAGGGTGCGGTACGGCAAGGGTGTATTTGTCCAGCCGGTTGTACTGAGCGTCGCCCCACTGCTGCGCTGCCGCGTACTGCAGGAAGCGCGACTGCACAGACACACCCACTGCCGGCACTGCGATGCGGTCTTTGTCTGAGATATCAGCGATGGTTTTCACAGCAGGGTTGCTGCTGACCAGGTAATACGGGAAGTTGCCCAACGAGGCAACGGCCTTGACGTTCTGCCGCCCCTTGGTGCGGTCCCACACGGTAAGCAGCGGGCCTACCCCTGCCCCCGCGATATCCACCGAGCCAGACAGCAATGCATCATTGATGGCAGAGCCGCCAGACAACTGGGCCCAGTCGACTTCGATGTCGATGCCCTGCTGCTTGCCGTGCTTTTCGATCAGGTGCTGGTCTCGCACTACGTTCAACAGCAGGTAGACGATGCCGAACTGTTCGGCGATGCGGATCTTGCCTTCGGCATGAGCCAGGTTAGGGGTAGCCAGGCTGCCCACCACCAGGCTTGCGCCCAGGCCGATGCTTGCCGCCAGGCGGCTGATGGATTTGCGCATGATGGTTTCCTCAGTCGTCAGAACGGGGCATCGCCCTGGATGGTGGTGCGGTAGAGTTTGCGCCGCAGGTGCGCGGGGCAGCCGGCGGCCAGGTGGATGAGCGAGCGGTTGTCCCAGAACACCAGGTCGTGCGGCTGCCACTGATGGCGGTAGATGTTCTGCTCCAGCACGCTCAGGGCGTAGAGCTGCTGCAGCACGTCACGGCTTTCATCGTCCGGCAAGCCGACGATGCGGGTGGTAAACCCTTCGCTGACGAACAGGGCCTTGCGGCCGTTCTCGGGGTGCGTGCGCACCACCGGGTGGATCACTTCCTGAACCTGGGCCAGCTGCTCGGCGGTAAGGGTGGGGCGCCAGTTGCCTTCGAACTTGGTTTCGGCATAGCGCGCGGTGTAGGAGTGCGCGGCATCGCGCCCGGCAATGACCTTGCGCAGCGCATCGGGCACGGCCTCCCAGGCCTTGTGCATGTCGGCGAACAGGGTGTCACCGCCTTCGCTTGGCAGCTCCTGGGCGTGCAACATCGAACCCAGGCTGGGCAACGCTTTGTACGACAGGTCTGAATGCCAGAACTTGCCGGCATCGCCCAGGCCGATGTTCTGGCCGTTCTCGACGATGTTGGAAACAATCAGAATTTCTGGGTGGCCGGCCAACAGGAACTGTTTGAGCACGTGAATCTGAAGCTCGCCGAAGCGGCGGCTGAAGGCAATCTGTTGCTGGGGGCTGATGCGCTGGTCGCGGAACACCAGCACATGGTGATCGAGGTGAGCGCGATGGATACGGCTGAAATCCTTGGCATTGACCGGCTGGGCAAGGTCCAGGCCGATAATCTCGGCGCCAACGGCACCGGAGAACGGGCGGATTTCGAAGCGTTGCGGCTGGGCGCTGTCGAGGGTCGACAAGGCGTTCGAGGCGGCTGGCATTTTTCACTCCACGCAGTGCGCGACTCCAGGACGCGCAACGATCAGAAACGCACGGGGTATTCCCGTGTGGGTTCAAGTCGTGCGGCGCATCGATTGGTCGACGGGTACGCAGTGGGGTGAACTATAAATGCATAAGAAAAATTATTTAAATACCTTTAAAGAATAAACATAGTTCGTCCATTCTGGCTTGATCCGCGATCAGAGCAAGCCACCCTCCTCTTCTTCTACGATCAGGTTGTTGAGGCTGCTGAGCGCCTTGCGCGCCGTGGAACGGTTCAGCAACTTGGCCTGGGCGCCGGGTGGCAGGTCGGTGATCTTGAACACGCCCTTGGCGGTGAGCACATCGATCAGGTCCTCGAGCACACGGATCATGTCCAGGTCGCTTTGCTTGAGTTGGTTCAGGCTGTTTTCCACGACGTCATCAGCGAACCACTCCTGAATGTCGGCATGGTCGGCCGGGAGCATTTCGGTGAATTCGTCAAAAGCGGCTGCTTCTACCCGCAGCAACTGGCCGGCAGCGTCGCGTTGCACGTAGAACATGGCAGAGTCCCTCGTCACAGTGGTTCCTTGTCAGTAGACAGCAGCATAGGCAAAAAGCGCCGGGCACGTTGGCCCGGCGCCGGATTATGCGCTGTGGTCGTTAGGCGGGGAAGCCTTGCTAGCGCATTGGGGCGGCGCTGGAGGCCGCCCCGTGCGCGGTTATCAGCTGTCCTTGTTATGGATGATGATGGTCGGGTCGGCACCGCTGATCAACGAGTTGATCGATTGGTTGGACCAGTTCACACCTTCCAGCTTGATGGTGACATCGACGTTGGCCAGGCCACCGGTAGCATTGAGCTTGCCTTCACTGCTGACCTGGAGCGTGGTCGTACCTTCGACCGTGGTGAGCTTCAGGTAGTTGTCGATCGTACTGCCCTTCTCGCCCTGCAGCAGGTCCTTGAGGTCGATACGGTCGCCTTCACCCTTGTTGAAGTCCTTGATCACATCGTTGCCGTAGTCGCCGGCCTTCCATACGAAGGTGTCGGCACCGCTGCCACCGATCAGGATATCGTCCCCCGGGCCGCCAATGAGGATGTCGTTGCCGGAGCCGCCCAGCAGGATGTCATTGCCCTTGCCACCGTCCAGTGTGTCGTTGCCGCCTTGACCGAAGAGAATATCGTTGCCGTTACCGCCCGACAGAATGTCATTGCCGTCGTTGGTACCGGAGATATCGAACTCTTTGTAATGCTCGGTGATGTACTGGTGCATCGCCTTGCTGTCCACGGCACTGGAATCCACACCGGTTTTCATCGCGACATAGTTCTGCAGCGCTTCGATGCCGTTGCCTGCAACCGACGGCATGGTGATCAGGTCGCCGAAGATGATGTCGTTGCCGTCACCGCCATTGACCGTGTCATTGCCTGGCGCCGTGGCGTCGGTATGGCCGAGTACCGCATTGGCCAGGTTGGAGGCGTCGATGTTGGTTTGCGGGTTGCCGTCAGAGTCGTAAGGCTTCAGGTCATCGGTATTTACACCGCTGCCGATACCAATGGCTTCGATGGTTGGCGACAACGCCTTGAGCAAGGCGAACGCGCTCTTGGAGTTGCTGACGGTGTCGGCGTCGGCGTAGTTACCTTGGCCAGCAAGGCTCGACAACTCATACGTACCATCACCCTGCGCATGCAGCACGCCGCTCACAGCCGTGCTCCAGCCCCAGAAGCCGGCCTTGTACACAGCCAGGTTGCCGTTGCTGTCGATCTGCAGGACGTTGTTGCTGTCCAGGTTGACGTTCACGGTCTGGCCAAGCTTGTAATTGATCGACGACAGGTAGGCATCCATCATGATGTTTGCCTTACTGCTGCTGTAGCTGACAAGCGTAGGGTTGGTCCTCTCGCCGGTCTGGTAGAACGTAGGCTGGCCGTCGGTGATGAAGAAGGTCTGGTTAGTACCGGACACACCCGCATCTTTCAGGTTCTGGAACCAGTTTGCCGTGGTCTTGAACGCATCTTCGTAGTTGGTACCGCCGTCGGCACTCATTGCGCTGAGTGCGTTTTTCAGTGTCTGCAGGGCGGAACCGTCGGACAGGTTCACCGAAACGGTCGATTTCACCTGGGTGGCGAAGTCCACCAGCAGCACGTTGACCGTACCGGATGTGGAACCCTTCACGCTGTTGGACAGGGTGGTGAACACAGACTGCAGCGCTTTCTGCGCAGCATCCACCGAGTTCTTCATACTGCCCGAGGTATCCACGATGAATGCCAGGTTGTAGCTCTGCCCTGGGGTCACATGGAAGCCACCGATATCAGACACGATGATCTCGTTGGCGCCGGTACCGGTGAAGTTGTCGCTGTCGGCGGTCAGGTTGGTGGACGTGTAGGTATCCCCGTACACCGTGACCTTGATCGTGCCTTCATTGACTGCCTTGCTGCCGCCAACGCTCTCGGTGGAGATAGAGGTGACCTTCACGTCGAACTGGCCCTGGTAGTAGGCCGGTGGTTTGATGGTGAGGCTGCCCAGCTTCCAGCCGGTAACATCCACACCCGACGCGCCCACGGTGGCGGTATGGCCAGCACCATCACTGACCACCGAGCCTGCCGGGATGCCGGACAGCTTCACGTTCAGGCTTTCGGAGCCGTCTGTGTCGGTCAGGGCGGTAGAGATACCGACCAGTTTGACCGTGCCATTCTCAGGCCCTTCGTTGAGCTTGTAGCCGTCGTAGTAATTCTGGCCGTTGACCGTGTGCATGTCGGACACGCTCAGGCCAGCGTTACCCATCTCGGTGACGTTCTGGTACATCTTGATGTTCGAGCTGCTCAGGTCCGTCACGGCACCGGAGCCCACCTGGATATTCAGGTCATAGCTACCCGGGCCAGACTGGTTGGCATGGTAGATCTCGATTGGGTAATAACCCGAGGAGGCCGGCGTGAAGGTGCCGGACACCTGGCCACCACCGCCCCAGGTGGTGGTAACCACGGCCTTGCCGCCTACGTTCACCAGGAAGCTGTCGTCAGCCGTACCGCTGAAGGTGTAGGTTTTGCCAGCTTCCAGGTAGATCAGGCCGGACGTCTTCGAACCGGTACCCGCGTTCACGTTGCCGTCGGACTGCACGTTGGTGATGGTGCCGCTGGAACTGGCGTTGCCAGAGTTGGCAAACACCGTCTTCAGCTCGTCGCCGGTAATACCATTGCCGCCGGTGCCCAGGTTTTTAAGGCTGGTCCACACTTCCTTGGTCAGCCCTTTGGACTCGACATCGGCACTGCCGATTGCCAGCGTCGGCATGTCTGCCACCGGGCTGATATCGACCTTCATGGTCACTTCGGTGCCCAGGTTGGTGCCGTCGTTCGGTTTGTACTTGAACTGTGCGTAGTCAGCCTGCTGGTTGCCCACACCGGTGCCGCCGTAGCCATCGGCGCCGGACTGGTTGAGCAGCGGCACGAACTTCAACTTGCTGGCAGTGATGTCCGCCTGGCTGACCACCTGGCCCACGGTGACGTTGGTCCAGGCAGTGCCATTGAAGAACTTCAGGCTGCCGGCAACCGGCAGCGAGGTGATGGTCACAAACAGGCCCGTGTTGCCGTCTGGGTCGGTGACCTTGAAGTCATTCCAGGCGAACACGTAGTCGGTATCTTCGACGCCGTACACAGCACCGCCCGGCGACACTGGCAGGTTGTCGTTGTCGATGATGGCCGTAGTGACGCTGCCCTTGCTGCTGTCGACCTGCAGGTTTTCGAAGTTGCCACCGGTGGCACTGTCGATCTTCACAGTGAAGTTCTCGGTACCTTCCACCAGCTTGTCATCGATGGTCGGTACGTCGAAGGTCACCCCAGAGCTGTTGGCCGGGATCTTGACGGTGGTAACGCCCGTGAAGTCTTCACCGTTCTTGGCGGTGCCGGAATAGCTGAGGGTGATGGTGACTTCAGCTTTCGACGGATTGCTCAGGGTCAGTGTGTAGTGGGCCGTTTCACCTTCGGTCAGTGATGTGGTGCCGCTGATGCCCACGGTGGTCAAGTCGCCCTGGCCCGCAGGTTCGTCGGTCACGGCGGTGGTCACCGAGGCCTTGTTGGCTACCAGGTTCTCGAACTGCTTGTCGCCGGCAACTGCCAGGTCGGTAATCGCTTTCACGATCGAAGGCTGGCCGCCCACATACACGTCGTCTGGTGCGTTGATGCTCACGGTGCCGCTGGCGGAGCCGGCAGCGATGAACACCTGGGTGCCACCGGTCAGGGTCACGGTCACACCGCCGTGACCAGTGACTGGCAGGCTGCTGTCTTCACTCACCAGGGTGACGGTGTAGGTGATCTTGCCACCTTCGGCCACGGTGGTGTTATCCACAGAAAGCACCGCAGTGACTTTGCTGATGGTGTCGGTGACGTTGACCGAAGCTGGGCCGCCAATGACCAGGTTCTCGAACGTGGCGTTCGGGACTTCGGCCTTGGTGATGCCCACTTGGATTTTGCCTTCGTCTTTGAAGACATCATCGCCCTGAGCCGGTGCGGTGTAGGACTTGCTGGTTTCACCTGCCTTGAATACAACAGTGGCGTTATTGCTCAGGGTGACGGTGAGGTCTTTATCCAGCGCACGGTTCAAGGTCAGCGTGAAGAGCGGCGCGGTGGCTTCGTTGACAGAAGCCTGGTTGGCCACGATGTTCACCTGTACCAGGTCGCCCTGGCCCGCAGGTTCGTCGGTCACGGCGGTGGTCACCGAAGCCTTGTTGGCTACCAGGTTCTCGAACTGCTTGTCGCCGGCAACTGCCAGGTCGGTAATCGCTTTCACGATCGCAGGCTGGCCACCCACATACACGTCGTCTGGTGCGTTGATGCTCACGGTGCCGCTGGCGGAGCCGGCAGCGATGAACACCTGGGTACCACCGGTCAGGGTCACGGTCACACCGCCGTGGCCAGTGACTGGCAGGCTGCTGTCTTCACTCACCAGGGTGACGGTGTAGGTGATCTTGCCGCCTTCGACCACGGTGGTGTTATCCACAGACAGCACCGCAGTGACCTTGCTGATGGTGTCGGTAACGTTCACCGAAGCTGGGCCGCCGATGACCAGGTTCTCGAACGTGGCGTTC
>NZ_JACVVH010000024.1:0-89525 GCF_016647865.1 Pseudomonas sp. S60
CGGCCACCACAGCCAAGCGGGTTGCGCTTGCGCGCAACGCGCCATGCCTGGCGCACCCAAAAAAAGCCCGGCGCACCGGGCCTCGTCTCAACCGCGCTCGAAGATCGCAGCCAGGCCCTGTCCACCCCCAATGCACATGGTTTCCAAACCATAGCGCCCCTGGCGTCGCTGCAACTCATGCAGCATCGTGGTCAGCATGCGCACGCCGGTGGTGCCGATCGGGTGGCCGAGGGAAATGCCGGACCCGTTGACATTGAGCCGCTCGGTGTCCTGCCATTCCAGCCCCTTCAACACCGCCAGCACCTGGCAGGCGAACGCCTCGTTGATTTCCATCAGGTCCATCTGCTCAAGCTTCAACCCGGTCCTGGCCAGCAGCCGCTGCACGGCGGGCACCGGGCCGATGCCCATCCGCGATGGCTCGCAGCCGGCCGCCGCCCAGCCGACCAGGAAGCCCATGGGCTCCAGGCCCAGTTCGGCCAGCTTGTCCTCGGCGACGATCAGGCAGGCGGCCGCGGCATCGTTCTGCTGGCTGGCGTTGCCGGCGGTGACGGTGCCGCCCGGCAGCAGCGAGCGCAACTTGCCCAGGCTTTCCAGGCTGGCATCGGCACGAATGCCTTCGTCACGGCTGAACAGCAGCGGCTCGCCCTTGCGCTGCGGCACGCTGACCGGTACCACCTCGGCGTCGAAACGACCGTCGGCCCAGGCCTGGGCCGCGCGCTGGTGACTGCGCAGGGCGAAGGCGTCGGCGTCGGCCCGGGAGATCCCATGGTCCTGCGCCAGGTTCTCCGCGGTCTCGATCATGCCGGAGATGTGGCCGAAGCGAGCTTCGGGCTGGGAGCGTTCGCGGCCACGTTCCAGGCGGTCGTGCAGGGTGACGCTGCCGGAGCGCGAGCCCCAGCGCATGTCGGTGGTGTAGTACTCGATGTTGCTCATGCTTTCCACGCCGCCGGCGACGACCACGTCGGCGGCGCCGGTCTGCACCATCATCGCTGCGCTGAGCACCGCTTGCAGGCCACCGCCGCAGCGGCGGTCCAGCTGCATGCCGGGGACCGTGACCGGAAGCCCGGCCTGCATGCCGATCCAGCGGCCCACGCAGGGGGTTTCGCTGTTGGCATAGGACTGGGCGAAGACGATGTCGTCGATGCGCGCAGGATCGAGGCCGCTGCGTTGCAGCACCGCATTGACGACCTGGGCGCCGAGGTCCTCGACGGCGATGCTGCGCAGGCTGCCGCCAAAGGTACCGACCGGGGTGCGCAGGGGGGCGACTATTGCTGCTCTTCTCATGGTGTCTCTCCAACGGGCCGGCTCAAAGGCCGGCGGCTGCTTGTTCCAGCTGTTCGCGGAACTGGGGGTGGGCGATTTCGATCATGCGGCGGGCCCGCTGCCTGAGACTCAGGCCACGCAGGTCGGCGACGCCGAATTCGGTGACGATCAGCCCGGCATCGCACCGGGGCGTGCTGACCGGGCCGTTCAGGTGGCTGACGATCCGGCTGTTCTGGCCGGCGCTGGAGGGCAGGGCGATGATCGGCAGGCCGCCCCGCGAGCGGTGCGCGCCGCGCAGGAAGTCCACCGCACCGCCCAGGGCGCCGACATAGTTGCCCGCGACGCTTTCGGCGTTGATCTGGCCGGTGAGGTCCACTTCGATGGCCGAATTGATCGCCACCAGGCGGTCGTGGGCCGCGAGCACCTGCGGGTGATGGGTGTAGTCGGTGGAGCGCATCTGGATCAGCCAGTTGCGGTGGGCGAAGCGGTGCAGCGAGCTGCTGCCCATGAGCACCCCGGCGACCGTCACCCCGGCGTCCTGGGTCTTGCGCGAGTTGGTGATGACGCCCCGTTCGATCAGCGCGGCAACGCCATCGCCGATGGTGCCGGAATGCACCCCCAGGTCGCGGTGGTCGGCCAGTGCCTGGACCACCGCCTCGGGGATCGCGCCAATGCCCAGTTGCAGTGTCGAGCCGTCCTCGACCAGGCCGGCCACCCGCTCGGCGATGCTGCGTTCCACCGGGCCGGGATCGACCGCCGGGGTTTGTAGCGGCGCCCGCTCGGTATGCAGGATCGCGTCGAGGTCTTCCTCGTAGAGGTAGCGCTCGCCGAAGGTCCAGGGGCAGGCCTGGTTGACCTCGGCGATGACCACCCGCGCGGTTTCCAAGGCGGGTAGCAGGTATTCGTGGGCCAGGCCGAGGCTGTAGCGGCCGTGTTCGTCGTCCGGGGCGAGCTGGAGCATCAGTACGTCGATGCGCAGGGCGCCGCTGCGGATCATGCGCGGCAGCTCGGAGTAGTGGCAGGGCAGGATCTCCAATACACCGGCCTTGGCCAGCTGGCGGTTGGCGCCGCTGCCGCAGTAGGAGATGAAATCCAGGCTGTCGGCGTATTCCGGGCGGCAACTGTCGCTGTTCGGGATGCCCAGCATGAGGCGCAGGCGACCCAGGGCATGGCGCTGCTCCACCAGTGCCTGGGTCAGCGGCAGCGGTTCGGCGTTGGCCTGTCCCCACATCACGGTGTCGCCCGGGCGGATCAGGGCGCTCAGGTCCAGGTTGCTTTGAGTCAGGAGCATGGTCATGGGTGCGTTCTTCAGTGGGGGCGATGTTCGTTTCGTCGAGGCGATGCCGTCACCGCCCGAGGGGCGGGTGGCCGCGCACGTCGTCCTCTTCAGGGGCACGGACCAGCGCGCCTGACTGGTACAGGGCGTCACGGGCGTCCGCGTCCAGGCCCAGTTCCGCGAGGAGCAGGTCGTTGTGCTCTCCCAGGCGCGGAACATGGAGATCGGGGATGCAGGGTTCGTTGCGGAACCTGAGGGCGCCGGCGTAATGCGTGGCGCCTTGCTCGTCCTCGAGCAACATCGCCCGGGCCTGCACGTGCGGGTGTCGCAGCGCCTGGCCCAGATCCAGTACCGGCGCCGCACTGACCTGGTGAGCATCTAGCCAGCCCAACCAGTGTTCGCGGCTGTCGCTGGCAAAGGTGCGCTCGAGGAAATCGCGTACGACCTGCTGGCCTCGGCCTGCAGGTCCCACGGCGCAGGGAATCAGGTCGGCCCGTTCCAGTGGCGTGAACAGTCGACGGCAGAAATGCAGCTCGCGACCGCCCAGGCAGAGCCATTGGCCATCGGCGCAGCGATAGGCGCCGAGCATGGCCAGGTCTTCCTGGGCAGGCATCGCGGTGTCGTGCGTCTGGCCAAGCGCCCGGCGCAGGGCATAGGGCCGGGCATTGAGCAGGCTGTCGTGCAGGGCGATATCGAGGTAGTCGCCGACCCCGCTGTCCCTTGCGCGCAACAGGGCCATGAGGATCGCCGCGAGGCCCGTCAGCGAGCCGACCAGCGCCGAGACGGGCACGCCCCCGGTGATCGGGGTGCCATCGGCGGCCCTTGGCAGCGAACCGCCCAGCGCCTGGACCACGCTGTCATGCCCGCCAAGGTCGCGCAGCGGACCGGTCTGGCCGAAGGCCGTCAGCGAGCAGTACACCAGGCGTGGATTGAGCGCGGCCAGCGCTGCGTAGCCCAGGCCAAGTCGCTCGGCTACCCCGGGGCGGAACGATTCCACGACCACGTCGGCGCGAGCGGCCAGGGCCAGGGCCACGCGCAGTCCTTGCGGATGCTTGAGGTCCAGGCAGAGGCTCTGCTTGCCGCGGTTGCAGGCGGCGAGGAAATCCCCCGGCCCCGCAGGATCGTGCCGCACGGGATCGCCGGCCGGCGGTTCGACCTTGATGACCCGCGCGCCGTGGTCCGCGAGGGTTGCGCTCAGGGTCGGCCCGGGCATGAACTGGGAGAAGTCCAGCACCTCTATCCCCGAGAGCTTCATGGGCGGCGCACCTAGGCCTGGCCGCTCAGTTGGCCAAGGCGCTGCAGCGCCTGGCGGGCATCGTCGAGCATTTCGTCGAAGATCGCTTCCACAGGCTTGACGGCGTCGGCGAACACCACCGCAGGCCCGTAGTCGAGCATGCCCAGCGCGCTGTCGCCGCTCGCGTAGGCCTGGGTCGCCAGCGCTCCGCCCACGTGCGGGCGATAGAGCTCGAAGTCGCTGGCGCCGGCGGCATCGAGGGCCGCGACCGCCTTGGCGCTGTCGTTGTTGAGGACCCGGTGGTGATCGCGCAGCCCGGTCTTGACGATGATGCTTTCGCTGCCGTCGCCGCGCACCACCTGTGCCTTGTAGTCCGGGTGGATCTGCAGCTCGCGGGAAACCAGCATGCGCGAGCCCATCAGCACCGCGTCCGCGCCCATCGCCAGGGTCGCGGCCAGTTGCCGCCCGCTGCCGATGCCGCCGCCGATGACGATGGGCAGGGCGATCTCTTCCGGGGCCCGGGCGGCCTGGACCATGCTGCCGATCCCGTAGATGCCGGGGTGGCCGCCGCAGTCGTTGCCGACGACGATGACCGCGTCGACCCCCAGTCGCGCCGCGGTATGCGCATAGCGCACCGCCGGCACCTTGTGCAGGACCTTGATCCCGGCGTCGCGCAGGACCGGCAGCACGGCCTCGGGGCTGGCCCCCGCGGTCTCGACGCACAGCACGCCTTCTTCGGCGACGATCGCCAGCTGCTGCTTGAGCCGCTCGACCCCGCCGGCCTGCCGGGAGATGTACAGGTTGACGCCGAAGCCCTTGCCGGCGGTTAGCTGGCGGCAGCGGCGCAACTGCTCGCGGAATTCGTCCGGGTCGGGAAAACCGGCGGCGACGATGAAACCCATGCCGCCGGCATTGACCACCGCCGCGACATACTCGGCCTCGGATACCCGCGGGCCCATGCCGCCGCAGAGGATGGGATGGCGAATCCCGAGCATTTCGGTGATTCGGGTCTTGAACAAGGCGTCACGCATCGGGAGTCTCCAGGTGCTGGTCGGTACCGGCCAGGGCCGGATGGCGGTGTCGGGTGATGTACAAGGTGCCGCGGCCGCTGGCGACCAGCAGGCCCTCGGCGTCATGGATGAAGGCTTCGGCGCTGCAGATCCGGCTGCCCCGGTGCAGGAGGCGGCCGGTCACGCGCAGCTCGCCGAGGCTGGCGGCGCGGTGGAAATCCACCTGCAGGTTGACGGTGCTCACGCCCTGGCCGGTAGCGGCCATCACCGCATAGCCGCAGCCGGTGTCCACCAGGCTGCCGAGGATCCCGCCGTGCACGCGTTGCAGGGCCTGGGTGCCGATGAACTCGGCGCGGCCAGGCACGCGCAGCTCGATCTCGCGCTCGTCCAGCCGCTGCACGTCCAGCCCGAGCCAGCGATTGAACGGGTTGGCCAGGACCACGGTGCGCAGTTGCGCGGGGGTCAGTGGCGAGGGCGCGTGCGCGGTCATCGATGGGACTCGCCGGGGGCGGCGCCAGCCGGTGCATCGGCGCCCATGGCACGCGGGACGAACTTGAAGGTGCCGCTGGCGGTGGCGATCAGCCGTCCGTCCTGGTCGAGCAGTTCGCCGTCGCAGAACGCCAGGGTCCGGCTGGCGTGGCGCAACGTGCCCCGCGCGCGCAGGTGGCCACCGGTGCCGCCCCCGGGGCGCAGGAAGTTGCTCTTCATTTCAACGGTGACGTAAAAGCCCGGTTCCTTGCACAGGGGCCGGGTCGCCGCGGCCATGGCCATGTCCAGCAAGGTCATCATCAGGCCGCCGTGGGCCTGGCCACCGCCATTGAGGTGATGACGCTGCAGGTCGACCACCAGGGTCGGTGTTTCCGGGTGCACCTCCACCAGGACATCCAGGTGGTCGAGGAAGGGGACTTCGAAGCGATAGTCCGCGTAGCGAATGGCCTTGATCGGGGCCGGATCGTGGTTCGACATGGCAGGCTCCGTCGGCTGTCAGCGATGCTTGAACTGGGGCGCGCGTTTTTCCACGAAGGCCGCCAGCCCTTCGCTCTGGTCCTCGGTGCCGAAGGTGACGTAGGCCATGCGGCGTTCGTAAAGGATGCCTTCGCTCAGGCTGCTCTCGAAGGCACGGTTCACGCATTCCTTGGCCAGGGCCACCACGGGTTGGGAGAAGCCGGCGATCTGGCTGGCCAGCTCCAGGGCTTGCGGCACCAGCTCGGCCAGGGGCACGACGCGGCTGGCCAGCCCGCAGCGCTCGGCTTCCTCGGCCAGCATGGGGCGTGCGCCGAGGATCATTTCCATGGCCTTGGACTTGCCCACCGCCCGGGTCAGGCGCTGGGTGCCGCCGGCACCTGGAATGGTCGCCAGGGTGATTTCCGGCAGGGCGAAACGGGCGTTGTCGGCGGCGATGATCAGGTCGCACATCAGCGCCAGCTCGCAGCCACCGCCCAGCGCCAGGCCGCTGACCGCGGCGATCACCGGCTTGCGGCAGCGCGCGGTGCGCTCCCAGTTGGCGGTGATGAACTGGCGCTTGAAGACGTCCATCATGTCCCACTCGCGCATCATCTTGATGTCGGCGCCGGCCGCGAAGGCCTTGTCGCTGCCCGCCAGCACGATGGCGCCGATGCCATCGTCCGCCTCGAGCTGGTCCAGCACCGTGGTCAGCTCGTCCATCAGGCGGTCGTTGAGGGCGTTGTAGGCTTCCGGCCGGTTGAGCCGGACCAGGGCAACGTTGTCGTGTCTTTCCAGGATCAGGGTGTCGAAGGTCATGTGCCGCGCTCCTCGTCGGGCGCCAAAAGGCGCCCCGGTCGATTACATGTTGGGATAGTTCGGGCCGCCGCTGCCTTCAGGGGCGACCCAGGTGATGTTCTGCGCCGGATCCTTGATGTCGCAGGTCTTGCAGTGCACGCAGTTCTGCGCATTGATCTGCAGGCGCTGGCCCGAACCCGCGTCGCCCACCACCTCGTACACACCGGCGGGGCAGTAGCGCTGCGCGGGTTCGTCGTACAGCGGCAGGTTGTGGCTGATCGGCAGGTCCGGGTCGCGGAGCCGGAGGTGGACCGGCTGGTCCTCCTCGTGGTTGGTACTGGAGAGGAACACCGAGGACAGCTTGTCGAAGCTGAGCTTGCCGTCGGGCTTGGGGTAGTCGATGCGCGCGGCGTCGCTGGCCTTCTTCAGGCTGGCGTGGTCGGGGGTGTTGTCGCGCAGGGTGAACGGCGCCTTGCCGGCGAAGACGTTCTGGTCGAGCCAGTTGAGGCCGCCACCGATCACCGCGCCGAACTTGTGGATCGCCGCGCCGAAGTTGCGACTGCGGAATAGTTCGTCGTGCAGCCAACTGGCCTTGAAGGCCTCGACATAGCCGTCGAGCTCGTCGCCACCCTCGCGCCCGGCGGCCAGGGCCTGGGCGACGGCCTCGGCCGCCAGCATGCCGGACTTCATGGCGGTGTGGCTGCCCTTGATCTTGGCGAAATTCAGCGTGCCCAGGTCGCAGCCGATCAACGCCCCGCCGGGGAACACCATCTTCGGCAGCGCGTTGTAGCCGCCCTTGCAGATGGCGCGGGCACCGTAGGCCACGCGCTTGCCGCCTGCCAGGTACTGGCTGACCTGCGGGTGGTGCTTGTAGCGCTGGAACTCGTCGAACGGCGACAGGTGCGGGTTGCGGTACGACAGGTCGACGATCAGGCCGACCACCACCTGGTTGTTCTCCAGGTGATAGAGGAACGAGCCCCCGGTGTTCTCGTTGCCCAGGGTCGATAGCGGCCAGCCGGCGGTGTGCACCACCAGCCCGGGGCGATGGCGGGAAGGTTCGATGTCCCAGATTTCCTTGATGCCGATGCCGTAGTGCTGGGCGTCCGCGTCACGGTCGAGCTGGTAGTGGGCAATCAGCTGCTTGCCGATATGGCCGCGGCAGCCCTCGGCGAACAGGGTGTAGCGGGCCCGCAGTTCCATGCCGGGGGTGTAGTAGCCGTCCTTCGGCTGGCCGTCGCGGTCGACGCCGAGGTCGCCGGTGAGAATCCCGCAGACCGCCCCTCGCTCGTCGATCAGCGCCTCCTGCGCGGCGAACCCCGGGTAGATCTCGACGCCCAGGGCCTCGGCCTGCTGCGCCAGCCAGCGGCACAGGTTGCCCAGGGAAATGATGTAGTTGCCCTCGTTGTGCATGGTCCTGGGCACCAGGAACCCCGGGACCTTGACGGCCCGTTCCTGGTCCTTGAGGAAATAGATGTCATCCCCGGTCACCGGCGTGTTCAGCGGGGCGCCGAGGGCCTTCCAGTCGGGAAACAGTTCGTTCAGCGCGCGCGGCTCGAACACCGCGCCGGACAGGATATGGGCGCCCACTTCGGAGCCCTTCTCGACCACGCATACGCTGATTTCCCGCCCGTCCTCGGCGGCCTTCTGCTTGAGCCGGCAGGCGGCGGACAGGCCGGCAGGGCCGGCGCCGACGATGACGACGTCGAATTCCATGTACTCACGATCAGACAACTAGGGACTCCTTTGCCACTTCAGGGGCGGCATTCATCACGGTGTGGAGGCGGTTTGCGCGATCACCAGGAAGTGCGAGATCGCGGGGCTCGAATCGGCCTTGAGGAACTGCCTTATGTGGTCTTCTTGGTCGCGGTCGGCGAGGGTGCTGCGTTCGCGCTGGCGCAGGAATTCGCCCCAGGAGGCGACGATGAAGCGTTCGCTGAACTGGTCGGGGCGGGACAGGTCGCGGTACAGCAGCCAATGGCTGGCGCCATCCCGGCGGCGGGTGCTGCCCAGGCGTTGCAGTGCGCCGCAGAACGCGTCGCGGTGCTCGTCGGCGACCTGGTAGATGATCTGCACGGCGATCGGCCCGTCCTTGGCGTCGGGCTCGTGGCCGGCGGACAGATCCAGGTCCCACTGCTGCGCCGACGGCGTGACCTCGGCTTCATTGCCCATGCGCAGGGCGTGGTGGCGGGTGCAGAACAGGCCGAAGACGATCAGTCCCGCGGCCAGCGTCAGGGTCCAGGACACCCCCAGCCCGTTGGCGATAAAGCCCCAGAGCACGCCACCCACGGCCATCGAGCCCTGGAAGCTGAGCATGAAGATGGCCAGCGCCCGCGCCCGGACCCAGGCCGGCAGGGCGGTCTGGAACGCGGCGCTGGTGGTGGAGTTGAAGCTGATCCAGGCGGCGCCGGCGAGGACCAGGGCCGGGCTGACCAGGTAGGCGCTGGGCACCCAGGCGGCGATCAGCATGCCGGCGACGAACACCAGGGTGGCGCCGGTCGCCAGGTGACCGTAGTCACGGATGTAGGGGCGCAGGCGGTTGAGCAGCAGGCCACCGGCCACGGCACCCGCGCCCAGGCTGCCGAGCAGCAGGCCGTAGCCACCGGCCATGCCGTCGTGGCCGACCAGGGGCAGCAGGGCCCAGAGGCCGCTGGCACAGCTGATGAACGCCAGGGTCCGGAGCATCTGCGCGTGCAACTGGCGCGCATGGCGGACATAGCGAACGCCGCTGCGCATGGCCGACAGCAAGGGTTCGGGCGGGGCCGGCGGCAGGGCCTCGGGGCGATAGAGCACGATGAAGATCAGCAGCACCAGCAGCAAAAGGGCGATGTTCAGGGCGAACACCCAGTTGACCCCGAGGGTGGCGATGACGGCCCCGGCCAGGGCCGGGCCAACCGCACGGGCGGCGTTGTAGGCGATGGCGTTGAGATTGATCGCCGCGCCGAGGACTTCGCGCGGCACCGCATCGGAGGTCGAGGCTTGCCACGCCGGCACGCTGACCGCGCTGCCAGTCCCCAGCAGGAAGGTCAGCGCCAGCAGGCTCAGGGGGCCCAGGTTGTCGCTCAACTGCAGCAGGTAGAGCGCCACCGTGGCCGCCAGCATCCAGGCGTGGGTCAGGACCAGCATGCGCCGCCGGTCGAGCAGGTCGGCGTAGACGCCGGCCGGGAGCCCGAAGAGGAAGGCGGGCAGGGCGATGGCGGTCTGCACCAGGGCCACCATCAGCGGTGCCGGGTCGAACGCGACCATCAACCAGGCCGCCGCGACGTTCTGCATCCACACGCACACATTGGCAGTCAGCGCGGCACACCACACCGCCCGGAACAACGGATAGCTCAACGGTGGACGGCTGGAGGTCGCCTGCAGGAGCGAGGTAGTCTGTGCGCTGGACGGCATTCAGTGGACCCCTTGGCGTTTTCGCCTATTGTTAATATCTTGAACGACGTTTAGCATTCTGAATACGCCCTGTTGGGCTGTCAATCGGCTTCTTGCACCTGCGCACCAGGTGACGGGGCCACCGATATGCGATTGGCTCGATGCCAAGGGAGCTTTCAGAATGAGTGAAACCCGTGATCCGGATGGACAAGTCACCACGCGCCAGGAAGGGCAGATCCTGCTGATCTGCGTCGACCGGCCGGAAAAGCGCAATGGCTTCACGCCGAAGATGTTCGAGGAACTGGCCAAGGCCTTCACCCGCCTGGAAGAGTCGCCGGAGCTGTTCTGCGGCCTGCTCTACGCGGCCGGGGATCACTTCACCGCCGGGCTGGACATGCCGAAGATCGTGCCGCTGCGCCAGGCCGGCAAGCCGCTGTTCCCCGCCAACGAAGCCGACCCGTTCAACCTGCGCGAGCCGCTGCGCAAGAAGCCCGTGGTGATCGCCCTGCAGGGCATCTGCTTCACCGTCGCCGTCGAGCTGATGCTGGCTTCGGACATCGCGGTGGCCGCCGACAACTGCCGGTTCTCCCAGCTGGAGGTCAAGCGCGGGATCATGGCCGGTTGCGGGGCGACCATCCGCATGGTCGAGCGCGCCGGGTGGGGCAACGCCATGAAGATCCTGCTGACGGGCGATGAATTCAGCGCCGAAGAAGCGTATCGTCTGAACTTCGTTCAGGAAGTCGTACCCGCCGGCACCGAATTCGACAAGGCCATGGAGTACGCGCTGAAGATCGCCGCCCAGGCGCCGCTGGCGGTCCAGGCGACCCGCGAGAACGCTCGCCTGTCCTTGGGGCAGGGCTGGCTGACGGCGTATTCGAAGATCCAGTCGACGCAGAAATTCCTCTACAACACCGAGGACGCCAAGGAAGGGGTGCAATCCTTCATCGAGAAGCGCACCGCGCGCTTCGTCGGCCGTTGAGTCCAGGAGCAGATAACAAGATGGCTAAAGGCCCCCTGCATAACATCCGCGTGCTCGACATGAGCCGCATCCTCGCCGGCCCCTGGGCCGCGCAAATGCTCGCCGACCTGGGCGCCGAAGTGATCAAGGTCGAGCGCCCGGGCAAGGGCGACGATTCCCGTCAGTTCGGTCCGCCCTTCCTCAAGGATGAGGAGGGCCGCGACACCCGCGAGTCGTCCTTCTATATCAGTACCAACCGCAACAAGAAGTCGATCACCTGCGACATCGCCAAGCCCGAGGGCCAGGCGCTGATCCGCGATCTGGTGGCGCAGTGCGACGTGCTGCTGGAGAACTACAAGGTCGGCGACCTGCAGCGCTATGGCCTGGATTACGCCAGCCTGCGCGAGGTCAACCCGCGCCTGGTCTACTGCTCGCTGACCGGTTTCGGCCAGACCGGGCCCTATGCGCCGCGTCCCGGCTATGACTCGATCTTCCAGGCCATGGGCGGCCTGATGAGCATCACCGGCCTGCCCGACGATGTCGCCGGCGGTGGTCCGATGAAGACCGGGCCGAGCCTGGCCGATATCCTCGCCGGCCAGTACGCCGCCTATGCCATCCAGGCGGCGCTGTACGCCCGTGACGTCAATGGCGCGCCGGGCCAGCATATCGACGTGGCCCTGCTCGACGCGCTGATCGCCTCGACTTCGCACTACGCCAGCCAGTACCTGGTGTCCGGGGACGTTCCGGTGCGCCGTGGCACCGAGGGCAACGGCGGCATGCCGTCGCGGATGTTCCAGTGCGCCGACGGCGGCATCATGATCGTCGCCGGCAACAACGAGCAGTACGCACGCTTCTGCGCGGTGCTGGGTCACCCCGAGCTGGCCACCGACGAGCGCTTTGCCGAGATTGCCCTGCGGGTGGTCAACCGGCGGGTCCTGGGTGAGGTCTTCGAGCCGCTGGTGGCGGCCTGGAAACTCCATGACCTGCTCGCGGCGCTGGATGCGGCAGGGGTTCCGGCGGGGCCGATCAACGACATGCAGCAGGTGTTCGCCGACCCGCACGTCCAGGCCCGCGGCATGTGCGTGGAAAGCCGTCATCCGCTGGCCGCCGACGGTAAGGTCAAGCTGGTGGCCAACCCGGTGAAGTTCTCGGCCACGCCCATCGACCGCTACGACGCGCCGCCGGTCCAGGGCGCGCATACCGAGAGCGTGCTGGGCGAGTTGCTGGGGATGGATAGCCTGCGCATCCAGGCCCTGCGCGAGCGCGGCATCGTCTGAACCCGGTGCCGGGGCGGCTCGCTGCCCCGGCGCTGTCATTGACGGAACAGCAACAGCTCTTCCGGCACCTGGCTGAAGTCCCGGGTGTTGCCGATCCGCGGTATGGCGCGGGCGGCCGCTTCCGGCTGGAAGGCATGGCAGGCGCCGCGCAATGCCTTGACCGGATCGCGGCGCAGGCTGCGCAACTGATCGACATCGAAGCGCCGCGCGGTCGCGATCAGCGCACAGATTTGCAGGACATAGGCGCCCTCCAGGGCATCCCCCACCAGGGCCTCGGCCACCCAGCGGGAGAATCCCTCGCCAAGCGGGTGCCCCTGATATTCGGCCGGAGCGACCAGCACCGCGTCGCGTCCCGCCCAGTGCAGCAGCGGCTGGCCATCGAGCCGGACGACGAGCTGGCTGACGCCGCCCTGGGCATCGCCGATCTCGACATCGTATTGCCGCGTGGTCGTGCCGCGACAGGCATGGTTCAGGGCCAGCCAGAGCAGGTCATGCAGGTGCGTGCAGTGCAGGCGCGGATTGGCGTGGCCGCGAAAGCGCCGGCGATCGCAGCCGATCCCGATCCCGAGGAAGGCCTGCAGCAGCGCCGGGGCTTCCGGGCAGGCGTCGGTGGGCACCCGCAGGCTGCGGGCGCTGACGGCCTGCAAGTGCTGGCCGTCATGCCCGATGCGCAGGCGAAAGGCATGGTAGTCATCCTCCATTTCCACCTCGACCGCACCCGGGCTGCCCTGCAGGCGAATGCGCCGGCGGAAGCAGCCGGCGCCATAGGCCGCGTTCGGTGCCACCTGGGGAAACTCGTCGGAGTCGATCATGTGCTGCTCCCGCCGTTCTTGGGTCCTGTGGCCTGGGGTCAGATCCGGAACTGCCCGACTTCTTCCCGCAGGCGTTGCGCGAGCGAGCTCAGGTCGGTGGAGACACCCGACGTCTGCTCTGCGGCCGCGCGGTTGGTTTCGCTCATGTTCGCCACGGTCTCGATGCGCTGCGCCATGTCCTGCGCCGCCGCATTCTGCTGGCTGATCGCCGTGGCGATCAGGCCGACGGCCTCTGCCACCTGCAACGAGGTGCTGCGGATCGTGTCCATGCGCTCGGAGGCCTGCCCGGAAAGGGCCTTGCCGTTGCCGACCTGGGCGCTGACGCGGTGCATGCCGGCCATGGCATCGGCGGCGGCGGTCTGCATGGCCGTGACCCGGCCGGCGATTTCTTCCGAGGAACCGCTGGTGCGGGCGGCCAGTTGCCGGACTTCGTCGGCCACCACCGCGAAACCGCGCCCCAGGTCGCCGGCACGGGCGGCCTCGATGGCGGCATTGAGCGCCAGCAGGTTGGTTTGATCGGCCACTTCCTTGATCACCTGCATGACCAGGGAGATGCGGTTGGAGTGCTCGCCCAAGGCCTCGATCAAGGCCTGGGCGCTTTCCACGGTGGTGGAAATCGCATCCATTTCATCGTTGTTGCGGGCAATGATCCGGGTGCCCTGGGCGGCGCTGTCGCCGGCGTCGTGCGCGCGCTCCCGGGCATCCTCGGTGTTGCTGCTGATATGACCGATGCTGGCGCTCATCTGCTCGATCGCGGCGGCGATGACCGTGGCCGCTTCGTTCTGGTTGATCGACGAGTCGTGGACCCGCTGCGACGCCTGGCGGGCGTGCTCGGCCATTTCACCGAGCTGTTCGGCATTGCCCAGGACGCTGCCCAGGGCCTGCTGGAGTTTGTCCAGCAGGCTGTTGAAGGCCGCAGTGGTCTGGCCGACCTCGTCGTGGCCGCGCACCCCGGCGCGCAGGGTGAAGTCGTTGTCGCGGGCGACGGCGACGATGGTCTGGCGCATTTCCTGGAGTGCCCCGACGATGCCCCGGGCGATCAGCCAGGCCGACACCAGCAGGCCGGCCAGGGCCAGGCCGAAGATGCTTGCGATCAGCCATTGCGCGCGTTGCTGCTGCTCGATGCCTTGCAGCCTTGCCTGCGCGGCGGCGACCTTGTTCATCTCGATCAGCCGATCGAGCTGCCCGCCGAGGGTGTTGAGCGCCCCCTGGGACGTGCGGTCAAGGCCGATGATCTGGCTCATGCCCTGGCGCAGGCGCCCCCAGTCGTGGGTCTCGCGCAGTTGTTCGAGCACCGCGTTGATCTGGCTGTTGGTGTCGAGGAAGTTCGACCATTCCTGCTGCAACTCCTGCCAGGCGGCGTCTTCCTCGGCGCTCTTGGGTAGCGCCGAGTAGGCGTCGAAGGCTGCTTGGGTGCGGGCTTCGGAGCGCTGCTTGTCCTCGCCGACCGAGGTGTAGAAGTCCCGCGCCTCTTCGAGAATGGGCGTCTTGTCGACGATGTTCTCGAACGGATCGAGGTTCCAGGAAATCATCTCGCGGGTGGCGTTCACCGTGGTCAGCTGGCCCAGGCGCAGGCTCAGCAAGTGTTCCACCGCCGGGGCGCGCTGGTTGCCGAGCAGGTCCAGCTGCCGGCCCAGTTGCTGGACGCCATGCCAGCCGCTTGCCCCCACCAGCAACAGCATCAGCGAGGAGAAGAGGGCGGTAATGGCGAGTTTGGTTCTGATCGAGAGAGAACGCATGGTGTGGATGCCTGTGTTCGAGGGTCCGCGCGCATCGGTCCTGGCGTCGGGACGGCGTGCGCATTGTTGTTATTGGGTGCGGATTATTGAACGACGTTTCTTTATGTGTCCATGCTTTTGATTGGTGGTATTGTGAATGTCGTTCCTTTATGTGTATGTTGGCGGCCGCTAACGCGCGTTCATCCCCTACAAGAAAAAGGAGCTACCCGATGCCTGCTGCGCTGCGGAAATGGTTGATCACCGGTGTGTCCAGCGGTCTGGGCGAGGCGCTTGCCAAGGCCGTCCTGGCCCGTGGCGACACTGTCGTCGGCACGTTGCGCAAGCCTGAGCAGACCGCTGATTTCGAGGCCCTGGCGCCAGGTCGTGCGCACGCCCTGGTGCTGGACCTGCGCGATTTCGCCGGTGTCCTGGAAAAGGTCGGCGAGGCCGCGCGACGCCTGGGTGGCATCGATGTGCTGGTGAACAACGCCGGATACGGGCTTGCGGGGGCGCTGGAGGAAGTCAGCGAGCACGAGGCGCGCGAGCAGATGGAAACCAACTTCTTCGGCGCCCTGGCGGCAACCCAGGCGGTGTTGCCGGGCATGCGTGCCCAGCGCTGGGGCCATGTGGTGAACATCACCTCGATGGCCGGGTTCATGGGCATTCCCGGCATGCCGATCTACAGCGCCTCGAAGTTCGCCCTCGAAGGCCTGGGCGCGGCGCTGGCGGCCGAGGCGGGCGAGCTGGGCATCCGCGTTACCAACGTCGAACCGGGCGCGCTGCGCACGCGCTGGGCTTCGGGCAATGCCATCGTCCGCTCCGCCCGGGTCATCGAGGATTACCAGCAGACCGCCGGCGCCGTGCGCGGCGGCCTGGCGAAGATGGACGGGCGCCAGGATGGCGATCCGGACAAGGCTGCGCTGGCGATCATCGCCGCCGTCGATGCCGAGCGCGCGCCCTTGCACCTGCCGATCCACCCCAGCGCCTGGAATGCCTTCAAGTCGGTACTGCAGACCACCAGCGAACAGCTGGACGACTGGCGCGAGGTCAGTGAAAGCATTCTGTACGAGCGCTAGCAGCAGCCCTGCGGCGTGATCGGTGATTGACAAGATTTGTATCGTGTACAAATATGTGAACGTCGTTCATTTGTGCTGAGCGACTGAGGTTCGAACCTGGTGTTCGCAACGCCCGGCAAGACCTGCGCAGCTGCTGCCGTGAGGCGCTGCAGGGCTTTGACCGGCCTGGCTCAAGAGATGGAGAACAACAATAATGATGCATCGCTTTCCTCAGCCTCGTTTCACCTCGCCCGGGCGCTTGCACGTCCAGGCTTCCTTGCTGGCCGTTGCGGTCGCCGCCGTCGCGGGCAACGCCCAGGCAGTCAACCTGGACTTCGGCAACCCCGATATCCAGAGTCGCCTGGACACCACCGTGCGCTACAACATGGGCATCCGCGGGGAGCACACCGACGCTCGCCTGAAGATGGGCCCGGGGGGCACGGCCGATCCGAACAACAACAGCGTGGCGCTGGGCAACAACCGCTTCGACAAGGGCGACGTGGTGGTCAACCGGCTCGACGTGCTGTCCGAGTTCGACCTTATCTTCCACGACAACTACGGTTTGCGCGCCAGCGCCGCGGCCTGGTACGACCCCACCTACGATGGTGGCGTGGACGATCCGACCACGGGCAACGCCATCTCCCAGACGTTCTTCAAGAACGGCAAGTTCTCCGACTACACCCGCAACTACACCAGCGGACCCTACGCCGAGCTGCTCGACGCCTTCGTCTTCGGTACCTTCGATGTCGGCGCCACGACCACCTCGCTGAAGTTCGGGCGGCACAACATCTACTGGGGCAACTCGCTGTTCCCGCAGTCCAAGCAAGCTTCCATCGCCTACAGCCAGGCCGCCCTGGACCTGCAGAAGGCCGCCTACAGCCCGGGCCTCGAAGCCAAGGAACTGTTCCTGCCGCAGACCCAGTTCACCGGCACCGTGCAGCTCAATCCGCAGTTCTCCCTGGCCTGGCAGTACTCCCTGGAATGGCGCCGCGATCGCTACCCCGAAGGCGGCACCTTCTTCGAATATGCCGCGCCAGCCTTCTACGGCGCGGATGGCCCGGCCATCGGCCAGACCCGCAACAAGCCCGGCAGCGGGCAGCATGACTGGGGCGTCATGGCCAAATGGCAACCCGATTTCATGGACGGCGGCAACATGAGCCTGGTGTACCGCGAGTTCCGCGAGAAAACCCCCAACCCCTTCGCCGTGGCCGAGGACGGCCTGCTCGACCGTGTCTACAACCCGCGCAGGAACCAGCTGTTCGGCTTCGCCATGGAGCAGAACATCGCCAGCGTCAACTGGGGCCTGGAACTGACCTACCGCAAGAATGCCCAGCTCTACACCACCATCACCGGGCGCCTGCAGCAGGCCGGGCCGGCGGTGATCGGTTTCGACTCGCAAAACGCACCCCGTGGCGATGTCTACGGCATCGTCCTCAATGCGGTGAAGCTGCTGCCGCAGACGGCATTCTGGGACGCAGGCGAGATCGCTGCGGAACTGGCCTTCCAGCATCTGGACAAGGTCACCTACGATCCGGCGTTCGGCACGAGCATGGGCGGCACCTTCACGCCCCTGGGCGGCAACAACTTCCCCATCAAGAACGGCAACTCGCCGCTGTGCGCCGACAGCAGCGGCGTGCCGGGCTCGGGCGACGGGTCCTGGGGGTGTGCGACGCGCAATTCCACGGTCCTCTCCACCAACTTCACGCCGCGCTGGCTCCAGGTCCTGCCGGGCGTCGACTTCAGCGCGCCAGTGTTCCTCTCATGGGGCGTACAGGGCAACGCCGCCACCGGCGGCCTGATCGGTGCCGAAGGGCAGGTCAGCTATTCGTTCGGCGTGCAGGCGGACATCTACCAGACCCACACCGTGAAGCTGGCCTGGAACGACAGCTGGTCGCCGAACCACAACACCACCGGCGCGACCGGCGGCCAGGGGGTCACCGGCGGTGGCACCTGGTGGCAGAACGACCACGGTTGGTTGTCGTTGAGCCTGAAGACCGCCTTCTGAGTTATCCCAAATCGCATGAATGCCAGGGTGAAAACAATGAACTACAAGAAATACCTGCTTTCCATTGCCGTTTCCTATGCCATGGCGGCACAGGGTTTTGCCGCCAGCGCCGACGATGCCCGGCAGATCGGCAGCACGCTGACCGAGTTCGGCGCGACCATCGCCGGCAACGCCGATGGCAGCATTCCGGCCTATGACCCGGCCAAGGCGCTGACCAAGCCGCCGGCCGGCTACTCGCCCAGGCAGGCGGGCGGCGGCTTCCCCTACGTCGATCCGTATGCCGCCGACAAGCCGCTGTTTTCCATCACCGCGAAGAACATGGCGCAATACGCCGACAAGCTGGACGACGGCAACAAGGCGCTCCTGAGCCAGTACCCGGACTACCGGCTGGACATCTACCCCACGCACCGCAGCGCACCGCCACTGCCCCGGTTCGCCCACGACAACACCGTCAACAACATCGGCAAGCCGCGCCTCGAAGGCGAGGGCACCGGGCTGGCCGATGCCCATGCGCAAGTGCCGTTTCCCATTCCCAAGACCGGCAACGAAGCCATGTGGAACTTCGTCGTGCGCTTCTTCAGGCCCTATGAATCCGGCAACTTCGCCACCTACCTGATCGACAGCGCCGGCGAGAAGACCCTGGTCACCGATTCGACCGTGTACTACGAGCACGAGTACTGGGATTCCTCGAAGACCAGCTCCGAATACGCCAACCGCCTGCTCAACAACAACAAGGCCCCGGCCGCCAAGTCCGGTTCCAAGGACCTGCGCTACACCCCCCTGCGCCTGGACAGCAAGAGCGACAGCGCCTGGTCCTATTCGCCCGGCCAGCGGCGCGTGCGCCTGGCACCGGAGTTCAAGTACGACACGGTGTCGGCGCAATACGGCGGGCTCATCACCTTCGACGAGATCACCGGCTTCGATGGCAAGCAGGACCGCTTCGATTTCAAGCTGGTCGGCAAGCAGGAAATGTTCGTGCCCTACAACACCTGGCGCACCGCCTCGGCGAAGCTGGACGAGCTGGTGAAGCCGGGCTTCGTCAACCCCGATCATGTGCGCTGGGAACTGCACCGGGTCTGGGTGGTGGAAGCCAAGCTCAAGGTCGGGCAGCGCCATACCAACCCGACCAAGCGCTTCTACTTCGACGAAGACAGCTGGAACATGACGATGTACAACTCGTACGACGCCGCCGGCAAGCTGCACCATTCGCAGAACTTCGTGCTGTTCGTCGGCTATGACGACGTGCCGATGATGCGCAGCGAAGGCGTGCTGGTGTACGACCACTCCAAGCGCAGCTACGCGCTGGCCTCGCTGCCGTTCGAAACCCGCAGCGGATGGTTCGCGGTCCCGCCGTTCTCGCCGAACCTCCTGTCGCCGTCGGCGATGGCCGGCTCGGGCATTCGCTAAGGCATGGCGGGGCCCGCCGGGTCTCCGCCTGGAGGCTCGCGGGCGCCTGCCCCTTCGCTCCACAGGTGAGGAGGTGTACATGTCGCGTATTACCCTGACCGCCATGGCGCTGGCGGTCCTGCTGCCGCTGGCGACGGCCGTGGCGCAACCCTATGTCGATCCGATCGACGCCCCCGCCGAAGCATCCCCGCTCGCGGCCCGTTCGCAACTGACCGCCATCACCCAGGCGGGCGACCGGCTGGTGGCCGTGGGCGCCCGCGGCGTCATCCTGCTCTCCGACGACGCTGGGCAGCAGTGGCGCCAGGCCAGGGTGCCGGTCAGTTCCGACCTGGTCAGCGTGCAGTTTCCGTCCGCGTTGCAGGGCTGGGCCGCAGGCCATGACGGGGTGATCCTGCACAGCGCCGATGGTGGCGAAAGCTGGAGCAAGCAACTCGACGGCCGCCAGTTGCTGGGCCAGCTGACCGCGCACTTCCAGGCGCTGGCGGACGCCGGCGACGAGCGCGCCAGTCAGTACCTGGAACTGGTCAACCTGAATTTCGGCAACGGTCCCGAGCTGCCTTTCCTCGGCGTCTGGTTCGACAACGAACGGGACGGCTATGCCGTCGGGGCGTTCGGCACCCTGCTGGCGACCACCGACGGCGGCAAGAGCTGGGTGTCCTGGATCGAGAAGATCGACAACCCCAACAGTTTCCATCTCAACGCGGTCATCGGTATCGGTGGCGAGCTGTACATCGCCAGCGAGCAAGGCACGGTGTTCAAGCTGGACCGCGCGCAGCAGCGTTTCGTGGCCCTCGCCACCGGCTACACCGGGAGCTTCTTCGGCCTGGTCGGCAACGCCCGGTTTCTCCTGGCCCATGGGCTCAGGGGCACGGCCTACCGCTCCACCGATGGTGGCCAGTCGTGGGCGCGGGTCGACACCGGGCATGGCGCCGGACTGGTCGCCGGGGTAATGGAGGACAACGGTGACGTACTGCTGGCCAGCCAGGCCGGAGCCGTGCTGCGCAGCGCAGACCAGGGCAGGAGCTTCACGCCCCTCGGCGCGGTGACCCCGTACCTGTTCGCCGGCCTCAGCCCGGTGGCGGGCACGCGGGTGGCGATCGTCGGCATGGCAGGCGTGCAGGTCGCCCCGGCGCGGTAACGGCAGCGAGCGCGGCGGCGCCGCGCGATGTCGGCTGAACAACAATAATCGAGAAGACATTTATGGCTATTCCAGCCGGTGAACAGCGTGACATGCAGGTCATTCGCGATCCCAGGGACTTTGATCGAAACAGCGGCATCTGGCTCGAGCGCTTTATCTTCAACCATCGCCTGGCGATCCTCCTCGTCTGCCTGGCGAGCACCTTCTTCTGGGCCTGGCAGGCCGCCAGGCTGCCGGTCAACGCCAGCTTCGAGAAGATGATCCCGCAGTCCCATCCCTACATTCAGAACTACTTCGCCAACAAGGACGCCCTGCGCGGCATGGGCAACGCGGTGCGGGTGGTGGTGGAAAACACCCAGGGCAGCATCTTCGACAAGGACGCGCTGGAGGTGCTGCAGAAGGCCAACGACGCCCTGTTCCTCATGCCCGGCGTCGACCGCTCGGCGCTGCGCAGCCTGTGGACCTCCAGCCTGCGCTGGACCGAGGTCACCGAGGAGGGCTATCGCGGCGGGCCGGTGATGCCCGATCCGTTCGATGGCTCGCCGGCGGCGATGGAGGCGCTGCGCAACAACATTCTCCAGGCCGGCATCGTCGGCAACTTCGTCGCCTCGGACTTCAAGTCCAGCCTGATCGTCGTGCCACTGATGGACAGCAACCAGGACACCGGGGAGCCCCTGGACTACCAGGCCTTCTCCCATCAACTGGAAAGCACCATCCGCGCCCTGGAAACGCCGAAGATCAAGATCCATATCGTCGGCTTCGCCAAGCTGGTGGGCGACCTGATCGACGGCCTGTGGCAGGTCGCCGAGTTCTTCGCCATCGCGGCCGTCATCGCCGCGCTGTTCGTCTTCCTCTACACCCGTTGCCTGCGCAGCACGCTGCTGCTGGTGTTCTACGCGACCCTCGGGGTGATCTGGCTGCTGGGCATCCTGCGCCTGATCGGCTACGTTCTGGACCCTTACCTGATCCTGGTGCCGTTCCTGATCTTCGCCATCGGCCTGTCCCACGGCGCGCAGAAGATGAACGGGATCATGCAGGACGTCGGGCGCGGCACGCACAAGTACGTCGCTGCCCGCTACACCTTCCGCCGTCTGTTCCGCGCCGGCATCACCGCCTTGCTGGCCAACGTGGTGGGCTTCGCGGTGCTGATCATCATCGACATCCCGGTCATCAAGGAAATGGCCGTGAGCATGTCCATCGGCGTCGGCATCCTGATCTTCACCATCCTGGTGCTGGTACCGGTCTCGCTGTCCTACGTCGGCGTCAGTGCCCGGGCCGCCCGGCGCAGCATCGCCGAGGAACGGGGCGAGGCGGCCGGGCCGCTCTGGGCCTTCTTCGCCAGCTTCACCGGTCGCGGCCGGGCCACTGCGGCGCTGCTGGTGGCAGCCGTCTTCACCCTGGGCGGCGTTGTGGCCAGCACCCATGTGAAGATCGGCGATCTAGATGCCGGCGCCCCGGAGCTGCGCAGCGACTCGCGCTACAACCGCGATGTTGCCTACCTCACCGGTCACTACGCGCTGTCCAGCGACCTGTTCGTGGTGATGATGAAGACCCGCGAGGGCGGCTGCCTGGCCTATCCCTCCCTGGTCGAGGCCGATCGCCTGAGCAACCTGCTGCGCCAGGTGCCGGGGGTGCAGATGACGGTCTCGGCCGCCGACTCGGTGCGCATGGTGTTCGCCGGGCAGAACGAAGGCAGCCCGAAATGGATGTCGATCCCCAGGAATGCCAGCAACCTCAACTCGGCGATCGAACAGGTGCAGGTCGACAAGGCGGAACTGGTGGACCGCACCTGTTCGGTGACGCCGGTGGTCGCCTACCTGCAGGACCACAAGGCCGACACCCTGGAGCGGGTGGTGGCGGCCGCCGAGGCCTTCGCCCGCGCCCATGACGACGACAACCGCCACTTCCTCCTGGCGGCGGGCAGCGCCGGGATCGAGGCGGTCACCAACATCGTCGTCAAGACCGCCAACGGCAAGATGCTCCTGGCCCTCTACGGCGCCGTGACGCTGCTCTGCTTCGTGGCCTTCCGCAACTGGCGGGCGACCTTCATCGCGGTGCTGCCGCTGTTCATCAGCACCGTGTTGTGCGAGGCGCTGATGGTGGCGCTGGGCATCGGAATGAAGGTCGCGACCCTGCCGGCCATCACCCTGGGCGTGGGCATCGGCGTGGACTACGCCCTGTACCTGGTGAGCGTGCAGTTGCAGCAACAGAAGGCCGGTCACAGCCTGGCCGACGCCTACCGCTACGCCTTGCGCTTTACCGGGCGGGTGGTGGCCCTGGTGGGCATGACTTTGGCGGCCGGCGTGGTCACCTGGGTCTGGTCGCCCATCAAGTTCCAGGCCGACATGGGCATCCTGCTGACCTTCATGTTCCTGGGCAACATGGTCGGTGCGCTGATCCTGATTCCCGCCTTGTCCCATTTCCTCCTGCGCGATCTTGGTGGGGCTGGCAAGGGCAAGGGCAGGACGGCAGTGCCTGCGAAGGCCGGCAGGCGTGTGGCGGCCATGGCCACTTCGCATGTTCAGGCCCAGGCCGAGCTGACGGCCGGGGAGCTTGCGGCGCTGGGTATCGATGTCAGGCAGCGCAGTGAGCGGTGAGGTGGGCCCCCGGCCCCCTTGACGCGAACAAGAGCCACAAAAAAAGCCCTCCAGATGGAGGGCTTTGCGTCACCGCTGTATTTCAACCCCGTATCAGTCCCGGCTGAATACCGGCCCCATACTGGTCTCATTGGCCGTAAGCACGGTGCGGCAGAACGAGTTCACGGTCAGGTGGTTATCCAGCTCCAGCGTGCGACCGTCGGGCAGTTTCACCGTTCCGCTCATCGTCGACAGCAGGTAGCAGTACATGCGCGTGCCGGTCGAGGTGGGCCAGAAACTGTAGGCCCGGCCATGGGCCGCGACCTTCACGTCCACGCAGGTGTCGCCGTTGGCCATGCTCAGGTGCCATTTGACCGGCATGTTCATGCCCGTGCGCGGGTCTTCCCACTTCTGCGTGACCTCGAAACGCAGGGTCCCGTTGCCGGTTGCGGGGTTGATGTTGACCTGCTGGTCCTCGCCATATTTGACGAAGCCCAGCAGCATCCCGTCCCGCGGCTGGAAGAAGTTGATCTTGACGTCGTCCTTGATCGAGTAAAGCCACCACATCCAGTTCGGGGCGGGCAGGTTGCGCACCGGGTCATTGGACTGGCCGGTGAGGATGTGCTCGCGCACCCCGTAGCCCTTGGTGATATCGAGCGTGTAGGCGCTGGTCTGGATGCGTCCCTGGACGTCGACGAAGGCATCGTAGCCGGCACGGTCACTCTCATGCGCCTTGGCGAACGGCCCCCAGTTCCACAGGGGGCTGCCTTTCTGGGTGTAGAGCAGATCGAACTCGGCGTCGCCGGCCTTGCCCTGGAGCTGCCATTGTGGCGGGCTGGCAATGAACTTCAGCCCGTCGAAGTCCCAGGTCACGGCGTCGTCGCTGCTGCTGACCGAGAACCGCTCGCCCTGCAGTCGTTCGCCGGGTGTCCAGCCAACCCGGACGAAGTGGTTGTCGCTCATGCGCCCGCGTGACGATTTGGGCACGGCGATCAGCTGGATTTCCCGTTCGGCGGACGCGCCCGGCCCCCAGATGCCCTTGCCATTGCCGAACAGGGCGTAGCCGGCAGCCCAGAGCAGGACGTCGTAGTCACCCGCTTCGGCGACCACGCCCAGCGCGGTCTCCTCCCACAGGTCGGTCTGGCTGGAGGGCAGGGCCAGGGCCTCGAAGTGCGTTCCTTCGTCCTGCAGGGTAATGCCGGAACTGGAATGCTGGATGCGGTTGTATTTTTCGCTGTAGTCGTCGCTCATGTGGAGCTCCCTGGAAATCGATGATGGGAAGGAACCCGGGCCGGCTAGCCGACCTTGTCCTTCCAGGCTTCCTGCGTGGGCACCTGGCCTGCCAGGCGTCGTTGCACGGCTTCGGCTTCGTCGACGATGGCCTTCATCAGCACTGCGATGGTCGGCAGGTCGTGCACCAGGCCCACCGACTGCCCGGAGGCGGTCATGCCCTTGTCCAGGTCTCCGGTCGACATGGTCAGCCCGTGCATCTTGAGCATCTGCGACATGCGCATCATCGATTCGACCTGGCGCGGCCCCAGCGACAGCGTCGACTTGGCCAGCTTGAACCAGGGAATGTTCAGCTCCCTGGCGATGGTGAAGGAGTTCAGGAAGATCTCCCAGACGTTGAGCATCTTGGCGTTGACCATGCGCTCGGCGGCGGCGGTCTTCATCTGCCGGCAGGGAATGCCGTCGAAACGGTCGGAGAACACGGTGTCCTGGACGTCGAGTTCCACGGCCTTGTTCTTGAAGTTGGCGTGCATCGGGCCTTCCTGGGTGGTCCAGAAGCGGGTACCCATCGAGACCCCGCCGGCGCCCAGGGCGAGCGCGGCGACCAGCCCGGCGCCGTTGGCCACGCCACCGGCGGCGATCACCGGGATCTTCAGCAGTTCGGCCAGGCGCGGGACCAGCACGAAGGTGCCGATTTCCCCGGCGTGGCCGGCGGCTTCGAACCCGGCGGCGATCACTGCGTCACAGCCATGCGCTTCGGCTCGCTGGGCCAGGCGCACGTCGCTCACCGACGCGACCACCTTGCCACCGTAGGCGTGGGCGGCCTTGACGATCCAGTCGCCCTTGCCCATGGAGTAGTTGATCACCGGGACCTTCTCTTCCAGCAGCACCTTGGCGTTGGCCATGCCGTTGGGCAAGGCCAGCGGGGCATTGGCGCCGAACGGTTTGTCGGTCAGCGAACGGATCTCGCGGATCGCCGCGCGGGTGACCTCGGGGGGATTGGAACCCGCCCCGTAGACGCCCAGGCCGCCGGCGTTGGACACGGCGGCCACCATGTTGGGGAAGGCGACCCGCCCCATGCCCGCGTTGAGGATCGGGTAGTCGATGCCAAACAGTTCTGTGATTGTTGTTTTCATGGTCTGGTCCTGAAGCGCCGGGAAGGCTGCGGTTCCCGTTCGTTTGGGTTAGGAATACGCAGGCTCTTCCCACCACGGGAAGTAGTCGGGCATGTCCTGTGAGACACTGCAGGCGAAGTCCGGCAGGCGCTTTTCGACGAAGGACTGCACGCCTTCCTTTGCATCGGGGCTGCGGCCCCGGGTGCAGATGCCGCGGCTTTCGATGCGGTGCGCTTCCATCGGGTGCGACATGCCCAGGCTGCGCCAGGCCATCTGGCGCATCAGCGCGACCGAGACCGGCGCCGTGTTGTCGGCGATTTCCCGGGCGATTTCGTAGGCACGCGGCAGCAGTTGCTCGTGGGCCACCACTTCGCTGACCAGGCCGCCGGCCTTGAGCTCCTCGGCCGGCATGACGCGGCCGCTGAAGCTCCACTCCAGGGCCTTGGTGATGCCGACGATGCGCGGCAGGAACCAGGACGAGCAGCACTCGTAGACGATGCCGCGGCGCGCGTAGACGAAGCCCAGGCGGGCCTTTTCACTGGCGATGCGGATGTCCATCGGCAGCAGCATCGAGGCGCCGATGCCGACGCCTGCGCCATTGATCGCGCCGATCACCGGCTTGAGGCTGTTGAAAATGCGCAGGGCGAGCTTGCCGCCACCGTCGCGGGCCGACTCCTTGCTGTAGTCGAAGCTGCCGTCGGCGCGGAACGGGCTTTCCTTCTCGGCGCTGCCGTTCTTGTCCTTGTCGAAGATGTCGGCACCCTTGGACAGGTCGGCGCCGCCGCAGAAGCCCTTGCCCTCGCCGGTGATCACCACGGCGCGGACCGCGTCGTCGCGGTCGGTTTCGTCGAAGACCGCGATGAGCTCGTTCATCATCAGCGGGTTCATGGCGTTGAAGACTTCAGGACGGTTGAGGGTCACCGTCGCGATGCGGTCGCTGACCTCGTAGCGAATGGTCTGGAAATTCACGGGTTATCTCCTCGGTGGCGGCACGGGCCGCCACTGGCTGCTGGAAAAAGGGCCGTCAGGACGGCCCTGGCGCTGGCGGATTACTTGAAGCTGAACTGCGGCGCGCGTTTCTCGAAGAACGCCCTCTGCTTCTCGACCTTGTCCTCGGTGGACTGGGCGACATACACGCCGCGGCTTTCCAGCTCGATGGCCTGTTCGAGGCTGCCGGCATTCATGTTCTGCCACAGCGATTGCTTGGTGACCCAGATACCCATCGGCACATTGGCGACGATGTTCCTGGCGATCTCCAGGCAGGCGTCCTGCAGTTCTTCGTCCGGCACGGCCTTGAGCACCAGGCCGATGCGCTCGGCTTCGTCGGCCAGGACCGGGCGCGAGGTGTAGAGGAACTCGGCGGCGCGCTGGGCGCCCACGGCGCGCGGCAGCAGGTAGCTGATGCCCAGCTCGGCGCCGGAGCCGGCGTTATGGATGGCGTTGACGAACTTCGCCGATTTCGCCGCGAGGGTGATGTCCGCCGCCAGCGGGAAGGCCAGCGCCATGCCGGCCACCGTGCCGTTGACCGCGCAGATCACCGGCTGCGGCAGGTTGCGCATCAGCACCGGCAGCGAGGCGATGACGTCGATGGTGTAGCGCGAGAAGAACGGCTTGCCGACGCCGTCCGGCACCCAGTCGGCGGTGCCGGGGTTCTTCAGGTCGTGGCCGGTGCAGAAGTGCCGGTTGCCGGCCGCGGTCAGGATCACCACCCGGGTGCGCGGGTCGTACTTGATCTGCTTGAACAGCTCGGCCAGCTCCGTGTACATCTCGAACTGGAAGGTGTTGGTGGACTCGGGGCGGTTGATGGTGATGCGCTTGACGCCTTCGAGCGGTTCGTCGACCAGGAAGTTCTCGCTCATCATTACGCTCCTTGCTCGCCGTTGAGCCAATGGGCCTTGACCATGTTGTCGCCGTACGGCTCGTCGCGTTTCTTCAGGGCGTCCTTGAGGCCGTACTCGGCCATGTCGGCCTTGAACTGGGTGCGGCGCGGCCCCTGGCTGAGGTGCGCGCGGGCGTCCATTTCGACGGCGAAGCGTTGCAGGGTGCGGGCGCCCTGCAGTTCCAGCGCGGCATTGATGATGCGCTTGTGCGAGGACAGCAGCTCGGCGTCGACGAAGCTGATCCGGCGTGCCAGTTCGTTGACCGCGTCATCCAGTTGTTCCACCGGCACCGCATCGAGCACCAGGCCGATGCGTGCGGCTTCGCGGCCCCAGAGATTGTCGCCGGTCATCATCATGCGCTTGGCCCACTGCGGGCCGACGTGGTAGACCCACATCTGGATCGGCGGCGTGCCATTGGCGCGGGCGGCGGGGAAGCCGATCTTGGCGTTTTCGGCGCAGATGACGAAGTCGCACATCAGCGCCAGGTCGGTGCCGCCGGCCAGGCAGTTGCCCTGGACCCTGGCGATCACCGGCTTGTGCATGTCGAACAGCACCATGTTCAGCTTCTGGGTCTGCTCCATGTTCCAGCAGTCGTCGTCGACGGTCTTGTTGATGGTGCGGTAGCGGGTTTCGTCCCACGGCGGGGTGCCGTCCTTGAAGCCGGCGTAGGCGCCTGCCAGGTCGTAGCCGGCGCAGAAGTCCTTGCCGGCGCCTTCGAGGATGACCACGTTGACGTCGTTGCGGTCATCGGCCTCCAGCAGCGCGTCACGCAACTCGGCGAGCAGGGCAGGGTGCAGGGCGTTGCGTTTGTCGGGGCGGTTCAGGGTGATCCGGGCGATGCGGTTCTCGACGCTGAACAGCAGGTATTCCGAGCTGCGGAGGTGCTTGTTCATATTATCTCCATGCATTTTTGTGAACGACGGTCGATAATATAAACGCTGCGCTCCTTTGGTCAAGCGCGTGTCGGGGGCGATTCCGGGGGGCTGCCGGCGCGGGCGCGGTACTGGCTGGGGCTGCTCCCGGTCAGCTCGCGGAAGACCTTGCGAAAGCTCGGAATGTCGTTGTAGCCAACCAATGTGGCGATCTGGCCAATGTTGCGGCTGGTGCGCAGGAGCATCTCCTGCGCCGAGCGTATCCGCGTGTGGCGCACGTATTCCTGGGGGGTTTGCTTGAGGTGGCGCTGGAAGTGGCGCAGCAAGGTCTGCTGGCTGACCGACATGGCACTCGCCAGGTCGCTGATGCGCACGTCCTGGGCGAAGCGCTCCTCCAGCCAACGCTGGGCGTTGGCGGTCAGCGGGTCGTCGGACAGGCGCTCGTCCGCGGCCGGGTCGAGGCTGGTGACATCGCGTAGCCAGCCGCCCAGTTCTGGCGTGGTGACCAGCTCCGTCAGGCGTGCCAGCAGCTGCGCGTCGGCGGCCAGGCCGACGGCGCTGACCACGCGCTGGTGCTCGACCACGGCGGCCCGGCGATCGACCGTGATCCGCGGGTAGCGTCGGCGAAACCAGGGCACCAGGGCCTTGCCGACGGCCACGCTGCCATCCTCCAGCAACCCGGCCTCGGCGAGCAGGAACACCGCGGCCCCGCTGGCGGCGATACGTGCCCCGCCGGCATGCTGGCGGACCAGCCAGCGGCATAGCGCGGCCTCGCCGGCGAGCCGGGCGTCCAGTGCGGCGGCGTCGCCGACCAGGAAGCCGGGCAGGTAGACCAGGTCGTATTGCACTGGGTTGTCCAGGCCGCCATCGGCCTTCAGCGTGCGCCCCCCGGCCATGCGCACCGTCCGCCCGGCGGGGCTGAGCAGGTGGACCTGGCTCTGCATCGCCACGGGCTCACGGGTCCGATACAGCTGGGTGACCTGGCGGCGGATGAGTTCGAAGGTGTCGAGGAATATCCCCAGGCTGGAGATATAGGCATCGGCCAGGCCGATGACCGCGAAGCCCGCCATCTTTCTCTCTCCTTGGCCGGAAGGTCCTACGCGAGCCGGCTCGGGAGAACAGCCGGTATGCCCTGGGTTCGTCTGGCTTGTTCTGCTATATGAATGGGGTTTCAACATAGTCCAGTGCTGGCTGGCGATCAAGCCTGCCCCGGGTCGCCGCGCTGGCGCGTTCACCCATCGGATTGACCTGCCAACACTATGGCTATATTTTGAATATCGTTCACATATAGGTGTGTAGTTCTGCCAGGCAAAACCCGCCTCGACGTTGCATGCCGCTCGCCAATCCAACCAACGCGGACCCGTCATGTTCAAGACCAGAATCACCGAGCTCTTCGGTATCCAGTACCCATTGATCCAGGGCGGCATGCGCCACGTCTCGCGAGCCGAGTTGGTGGCGGCGGTGTCCGATGCCGGTGGGCTCGGGTTCCTGTCGGCGCACAGTTTCGCCTCGCCCGCCGCGCTGCGCGCGGAGATCGAGAAAGTCCGCGCGCTGACCGACAAGCCGTTCGGCGTCAACCTCACCATCCTGCCCAAGCTGAGCGTCAAGCCGGAGGACAGCGCGCGGGTGATCCTCGATGCCGGGGTGTCCTGCGTCGAGACCGCCGGGGGCAATCCGGCCACCTTCATCGCTGCCTTCAAGGAAGCCGGGATCAAGGTGCTGCACAAGTGCACCTCGGTCCGTTTCGCCCTGAAGGCCGAGCAACTGGGGGCCGACGCGGTCAGCCTGACCGGCTTCGAGGCCGCCGGCCATCCGGGGGAAGACCAGGTACCGAACATGGTCCTGATCCCTGCGGCGGTCGAGCGCTTGAAGATCCCGGTGGTGGCCAACGGCGGCTTCGCCGATGGCCGCGGACTGGTGGCCGCGCTTGCCCTCGGTGCCGAGGGCATATCGATGGGCACGCGGTTCCTGATGGTCAAGGAGTCGCCGATGGCCGAGGCGGTCAAGCGCCGCTACCTGGAAGCCTCCGAGCGCGATACGACGCTGATCTGCCGCTCCCTCGGCGACTCGACCCGGGTCCTGAAGAACGCCTTTACCGATCACATCCTCGAACTGGAGCGCTTGGGGCCTGCGTTCCACGACGAAGTCCTGTCCATGGCCAGCAGCCAGCGCTGGGTCAATGCCGCCGAGCGGGGCGATCCGGACGATGGTGCCTATGCGGCAGGCGTCGGCATCGGGCTGATCCACGATGTTCCCGACTGCCGCGACCTGGTGCAGACGATCATGAGCGACGCCCATGCGGTGATCGAGCAACGCTTGCGCGCCATCGCCGGGTGTTGAATCCACCCACCGTTTATGTCGCGCAGGCCCCTGTGTGGGCCTGCGCACCGGTGTCAGCATGAATCCGGAAAACCGTGGTCAGTTGCACCACGACAAGAACCGAAAGAGAGGGTGTATGAACAATAACAACGCACAGCCTGTATCGCCCGACCAGCCGCGCATGGGCCAGTTGAAAACCGCCAATCACCTGCTTGGCGACCGCCAGGCCCTCGACCAGGCCTGGGAGCGGGACGGCTACTGGTACTTCAAGGGCGTGCTCGACCAGGACGTCATCACCGAGATGCGCGGGCTATGGATCGACTACCTGCAGCGCAACGGCCTGATCGACCCCGGCGTCACCGAGAACCGCTACAACGGTTCCGGTTTCGCCGACAAGACCGTGACCCCGGCCGAGTTGTCCCGCGTGGGTGAATTCAACACGCGCAACATCCATACCATGCTCACCGAAAACCCGCGCATCGTCGCCACCTTGAAAGCCATTCTCGGCGACGATCCCTTCTGGCTGCCGATTGCCGAGTACCGGGCCAACCCGCCGGTCGACGACCCGGCCGCGAGCCGCTTCATCTATCCGCATCAGGACGGCTTCTACAGCCGCGACATGCCGATGAAGATCTGCTGGGTGCCACTGGACCATATCGACGAGCAGACCGGTGGCTGCGCCTGGATCGAAGGCGCGCACCGCGGGCCGATCCTGCATGACCTGAGCAAGCCGCCGCTGTTCCCGATCCCGCCGGAAGTGGTGTCGCTGGACGGCTGGAAGCGCGCCGATTTCGCGCCGGGCGACATCGTCCTGTTCGACCTCAACCTGCCGCACAGCGGCCTGACCAACCTGTCCAGGGATCGCTTCCGCCTGTCGATGGATATCCGTGTCACCGAGGCATCGGGCAAGGTCCCGTCGATCGGTCAGCTGGTCAGCATCGATGAAAACCAGGTCACCCTGCGCAATGACCGCACCGGGGCGCAGGAATCCTTTGTCGTCGATGCCGGTACCTACGTCCGTGGCACCGACGGCAAGAAGCGCGAAGGCGCGCAGATCCCGGCGACCTTCCAGGCCGGCGAGCAGGTGATCGTCAACTCCCGGGACGGCCGCGGCGCCACGCTGGTGCGCTCCATCCACTGACGCGGCACATCGATGCACGTGCAGGACAGCGACCCCGGCCTCTTTGATCGAAGCGGCCGGGGTTCGTGCTGTCCGTCGATCTTTCCCAAATCCGGAGAAGCGAAGCAATGCCACAACCCACACAGTACAACGCCACCCTGGCCGGCAAGGTCGCCCTCGTCACGGGCGCCGGCACCGACGGTGACGGCATCGGCATCGGCAAGGCGATCGCCATCGTGCTTGCCGGCGAGGGTGCCAGGGTCTGCCTGGTCGACCGCGATGCCGAGCGCGCCGAGCAGACCTGCGCAACCATCCAGGACATGGGCGGGGAAGCCTTCGTCGCGGCCGGTGATGTCACGGCCCGGGCCGATTGCTCGCGTTTCGTCGAAGAAACCCTGGGCCGCTATGGTCGCCTCGATATCCTGGTCAACAACGTCGGCGTGGCAACGCCGGTGGCGCTGGACGCCGAGGACGAGTCTGCCTGGTCGCGGGTGCTCGACCTGAACCTGACCAGCGCCATGCTCATGAGTCGCTACGCGGTGGCGGCCATGATCCGCAATGGCGCAGGGTCGATCATCAACATTTCCTCCATCGCCGGCATCCGTGCCCATGGCAGCCTGGCCTACGGCCCGTCGAAGGCGGCGATGGCTGCGCTGGCCCGGGAATTGACGGTGCTTTACGGACGCCAGGGCATCCGCGCCAACACGGTCGCCCCCGGGCATGTGCTGACGCCCCTGGCGCAGTCGCTGCTGCCGGAGGAGATGAGGGCCAAGCGGCGTAATGTCGGCCCGCTGGGGCTGGAGGGTGACGCCTGGGATATCGCCCATGCGGTGCGCTTCCTGGCCAGTGACGAGGCGCGTTTCGTGACCGGGGTGCATCTGCCGGTGGATGGTGGTGTCAGTGAAATCGGGCCTATGGCGGGTCATGCGCTGATCGAGGCGGATGCTCGCGCCACACACTGACGGGCAAAAAAAAGCCGCCTGGCTGGTACCAGGCGGCAAACGCATCACCCCGAAAGGTGACCAAGCATGCTCGTGGATCAGTGTGCGCCGATCGGCACCTGCTCGTTGCTCAACCAGCTGGGCATGTTGCCCGGCCAGGGATCGACATACAGCGCATGGACGCCCATGGCCGTGGTGTAGGCGAGATTGAGCACATTGCAGAAGGCGATGAACGCCAGGACACGCATGACCGTGGCCAGCCGCGGCGAGGAGGCGAAGTGCTCGATGCCGCGCTCGATCGCGGTATGGCCGCGGGCGTCGGCATGCATCAGCAGGAAGGCGCAGGCGATGAAGGTCGACGGGAAGAGAATGAATTCGTAGATGGGGAACTGGTAGAAATCACCCCCCCAGAACGACCAGGCGTGGAAGGCCCCCGGCCAGGCGTCGAAGTGCGGGTGGCGACGATGTCCAGCAGGCCCATGGACAGCCAGACCCCGCTGAACCCGGCCAGGGTCAGCCCGGCGATGCCCAGCCGCGGGAAGCGTGCCTGCGCCTTGCGCATGAAGGCCAGGCCGATCAGCGCAGTGCCGGCGAAGGAGTAGAAGTACGCCGGACCATCGATCAACAGCGGTTCGGCGATGCGCGAGCCGTTGGGCGTCTGCCAGCCAGGGATGAATTCACACCAGCAGCCGTAATTGAAGGCGTAGGCGTTGTAGGTGAACATCGGTCGCAGGAAGTTCAGGAACGGGTCCAGCCAGTAGGCCGAGAGCCAGCCGATCATCATCAGCCGGGTGCTGTCGAGGTGGCCGCTGCGGCGCCAGCCACGCACGAACCAGACCAGCGCGATGGCCAGGGTCGCCAGGCTCAGCACTTCGTAGATCGTCATGGCCCAGCGCGAGTAATCGGGAATCGGGTCGCTGCCGCGCTCGCTCGGCCTGAAGTCGTCGGAGCCGATCCAGGCCGCATAAACATTCAGCTGGAGCGCGAGGAACGCGCTGCCCAGGACCGCCCAGAAGACCAGGGGCCAGGGGCGCGAGGTGGGGATTGCACTGACAGAAGCCGTCATTGTTGTTATTCCTGTGGTGCGAGGGCAGGTGGCTTGAAGGGTGGAAGGCGGCCTTGCGGCCGCCCCTGGATCACTTCACGTACTTGCGGAACTCCGGCTTGCGCTTCTCGCGGAAGGCATTGCCGCCCTCGCGGGACTCGTCGGTGTCGTAGTACATGGCCAGCGCCTGCATGGCGAAGGCGCCGATGCCGCGGATGTTCTCGTTGTCCATGTTGAACGAGCGCTTGGCCAGGGCGATGGCGGTCGGGCTCATCTGCAGGATGTCGTCGCACCATTGCTTGACCTCGGCGTCCAGCTGGTCGGCCGGCACCACGGCGTTGACCAGGCCCCAGTCCAGCGCCTGCTTGGCGCTGTAGCGGCGGCACAGGTACCAGATCTCGCGGGCGCGCTTGTCACCGGCAAGGCGGGCGAGCAGGGCGGTGCCGAAACCCGGGTCGACCGAGCCGACCTTCGGCCCGACCTGGCCGAGCTGGGCGGTGTCCGCGGCGATGGCCAGGTCGCACAGGGTGACCAGCACGTTGCCGCCGCCGATGGCGTAGCCATTGACCCGGGCGATCACCGGCTTGGGGATGTCGCGGATGATGCTTTGCAGTTCCTCGATCGGCAGGCCGACCACACCGCGGCCCTGATGGCGGCCGCCGGACTGGTCGCTGCCGGTGCAGAAGGCCTTGTCGCCGGCACCGGTCAGCACCACGACGCCGATGTCCTTGTTGTAGCCAGCCTGGCTGAAGGCCTGGATCAGTTCCTCGCAGGTGTTGGCGGTGAACGCGTTGTACACCTGCGGGCGGTTGATGGTGATGGTGGCGATGCCGTTGTCTTCGGTGTAGAGAATGTCGCGAAATTCCATGTGCTGCTCCTGGATAGGGGGAAAGGTCGGGTTCAGCCGACCATGGTCAGGCCGCCGGAAACGCTGATCACCTGGCCGGTGATGAACGCGGCGTCGTCGCTGGCGAGGAACAGCACGCTGCCGGCGATGTCTTCGGGCTGGCCCATGCGTCCGAACGGCACGGCCTTGACCAGGCCAGCCTTGATCCGCTCGCCTTTTTCGCCCTGGGCCAGGTTGTCCAGCAGCGCGGTGGCGGTAGGACCTGGGCAGACGACGTTGACCGGAATCTGCTGGCGGGCCATTTCCCGCGCCATGGTCTTGGTGAAGGCGATCAGACCGCCCTTGCAGAAGGAGTACACGGCCTCCATCGAGGAGCCGACACGGCCGGCGTCGGAGGCGATGTTCACCACCCGCCCGCGGCCGCGCTCGCTCATCCGGCGCAGCACCGCGTGGTGCATGTTCAGCGGGCCGTAGAGGTTGATGGCGACCACCTTGTCCCAGAACGGTTTTTCGGTCTGCAGGAAGAAGGCACCGGTGTCCCAGCCGGCGTTGTTGACCAGCACATCGATCGGCCCCAGCTCCTCTTCGACCTGCGCCACCGCGGCGTGCACGCCTTCATGGTCGGTGATGTCGACGCTGTAGGCGCGCGCGCGGCCGCCGCTGCTTTCGATCTCGCCGACCAGGCGGCTGGCGGCCTCGGCGTTCAGGTCGAACACCGCCACCCGCGAACCCGCTTCGGCGAAGCGCTGGCAGATGGCGCTGCCGATGCCGCCGGCGCCGCCGGTGACCACTACCACTTTGTCTTGCAATCCTTTCATGCTCGGTACCCCTGGATGAACGGCTAGGAACGCGGCTGCGCCGCGATTTCAATGGACATGCCCTCGCTGCCAGCGGCATGGGAAACGGGAGGTGACTGCGGGGCGCCGGTGCGCGTGGCACTGAGGCGCTCGACCTGCTCGGCGCTGTAGCCCAGCGCACCCAGCACTTCCTGGCTGTGCTCGCCGAGGTTGGGCGGCAGGTAGCGCACGTTGCCGGGCGAGGCGGAGAACTGCACGGGGATCGAGGTCATCACCAGGTTGCCCTCGGTCGGGTGCTCCACCTTGCGGAAGAAACCGGTCGTGCGCAGGTATTCGTCCTGCATCAGCTCGTTGAGCTCGCGGACCTGGCCGTGGGGCACATCCGCCTCGGCGAAGGTCTTTTCCCAGTAGGCCGAGGGCTGCCTGGAAATGGCGTCGCCGAGGATGCCGTAGAGCTCGTTGATGTTGCGCATGCGCTCGGTCATGCGGCAGAAGCGCGGGTCTTCCAGCAGTTCCGGGCGGCCGATGGCCGTCAGTACGCGGCGCCACTGCTCGTCGTTGACCGCCAGCAGGCAGATGTAGCCATCCTGGGTGGCGTAGGGCCGGCGGTGCGGGGAGAACATCCGCGTGTAGCCAAGGCCCTGGCCGTCGGACTCGCCCAGGGCGCCTTCCCAGAGGTGCTCGAACAGGTTGAACTGCAGCATGGTCTCGAGCATCGGCACCAGCACTTCCTGGCCTTGGCCGGTACGCTCGCGGTGATAGAGCGCCATGCTGATCGAGGACGCCAGGACGTAGCCGCAGAACTTGTCGACGATCACCGTGGGGAAATAGCGCGGACGACCGTCCGCATCGCGGTTGATCGCGGCCAGGCCGCTTTCGCCCTGGATCACGTCATCGAAGGCCGGCATGTCCTTGTACGGGCCGTCGCCCCGGTAGCCCGGGGCGAAGGCGTAGATGATCCGCGGGTTGCGCTCGCGGATCTTCTCGTAGCAGATGCCCAGGCGCTTGGCGGCGCTGGGGCGCATGCTGTGGACGATGACGTCGGCGGTTTCCACCAGCTTCATCAGCGCTTCCATGCAGTCCGGCTGCTTGAGGTCCAGGACGATGCTGCGCTTGTTGCGGTTCATGATGAGGTAGAAGACCGACATTCCCGGGTTGCGCCCGGGGCCGTTCTGGCGGTTCTGGTCGCCGCTGGGCGGCTCCACCTTGATCACGTCGGCACCCATGTCGCCAAGAATCTGGGTGGCGACGGGGCCCAGCACGTTGATGGTCAGGTCGATGACCCGCAGCCCCGTGAGCGGGCCGGTCGCTTGCTCCAATGCCCGTTGCGCCATGATCAGTCAGCCCTGTAGTCCTTGCCCTTGACAAGGCGCAGGGGGGTGTACTCCTGCACCAGCGTACCGTCCTGCTTGTAGATGCGGTTGCGCGTGCGCACCAGGCCCAGGCCCGGGCGGTTCTTGCTTTCGCGGCACTCGATCACTTCGCATTCGACGTGGATGGTGTCGCCGACGAACACCGGCCCCTTGATGTCCAGTTCCATGTTCAGGAAGGCGAAGCCCACGCCCTGCATGGTGGCCTGGGTCAACAGGCCCTCGGCGAAGGTGAAGACCAGGGCCCCGGGGGCGACCCGGCCCTTGATGGCCGACTGTTCCTTGAGGAACTCGACGTTGGTGAAGAGCACTTCCAGCATGCCGGTCACCGAGACGAAATTGACCACGTCGGCTTCGGTCACGGTGCGCCCGACGGTTTTGAAACGGCGCCCTACCGGGAGGTCTTCCCAATGGATGCCCAGGCCTACGGTTTCGAACTGCTCCATATCTGTTCCCTGTCTTGTTGTTGATTGCGGGGTTTGGGGGTGGATCGCAAGGCCCTTAGCGGGGCTTGGCCTCGCCACGGTTGGTGCGGCCGAGCACGCTGTCGGCAACGATGTTGCGCTGGATCTGGTTGGTGCCCTCGATGATCTGGACCACCTTGGCGTCCCTGAAATAGCGATTGATCGGGTACTCGTTGGAGATGCCGGCGGCGCCGAACAGCTGCACGGCGTCGGTGGCGACCTTCATCGCGACATCGGAGGCGAACATCTTGGCCATGGCGGCCATCGGCGCGAGGGCGCGCCCGGTGATGCCGGCATCGACCATCGAGGCGGCGCGGTACACCAGCTGGCGAGCCGCTTCGGTCTGGGTGACCATGTCGGCGATCATCCAGCGCACGCCTTGGAAGTCGCTGATCTTCTGCTTGAAGGCGACCCGCTCCTTGACGTAGTCGACCGAGTGGTCGATGGCGCCCTGGGCCAGGCCGACGGCCCGCGCGGCGATCAACGGGCGGCTGGTGTTGAGGGCTTCCATGGCCACCTTGAAGCCTTCGCCGCCTTCCGGACCGACCCGGTTGGCCACGGGCACGAAGGCTTCGTCGAAGAACAGCGGGCAGGCCGGCACGCCGCGCGCGCCCATCTTGCTTTCGTGGGCGCCGATGCTCAGGCCCGGGGTCGCGCGGTCGACGATGAACAGGTTGATGCCCAGCGGCGCACCGCTTTCGTCGACGGTGCGCGCAGCGACCAGGATGAAGTCGGCAATGTGCGAGTTGGTGCACCAGATCTTCGAACCATTGAGCTGGTAGCCGCCCTCGACCCGGCGTGCGGTGGTCTTGATGCCCGACACGTCCGAGCCGCTTTGCGGTTCGGTCAGCGAGAGCGCCCCGCGCAGGTCGCCACTGGCCAGGCCCGGCAGCAGGCGCTGCTTCTGCTCCTCGGTGCCGCCGGCCAGGATCGCGCCGAACGGCGTCCACTGCACCACCAGCAGGTAGCCGGTGTTGTAGCAGACGCGACCCAGCTCCTCGACGGCGATGCAGGCCGACAACAGGCTGTTGGTGCCGCCGTATTCGGTGGGGAAGGGCAGGGCGAACAGGCCCAGTTCCTTGAGCAGGGCGAACATGTCGTGCGGGTACTCCGCGCTGCGGTCGATCTCGTCGGCCCGCGGGGCCACCTTCTCGCGGGCAACCCGGCGAATCAGGTCCTGGATCTGGCGCTGTTCTTCGGTCAATTCGTAATTCACGGTTTCGCTGACTCCCTCATGGGCTTGCTGCGGCGGGGCGGGCATGGTCCAGGATGATGTATTTCTGAACGATGTTCGTAAACGTAAACGACGTTCATGAAATGTGTCAAGTAACCCGGTGAATGCTCGACCGACGTACACCCCGCGCCATCCCTGGCTTTGCCCGATCCCCAGGGATTGCCGGCGGTTCCCTGGCAGGCGGACCGATAGAAGGTAGGTCGCTTCTTTCACGGAGTTATGGAAACGTTGTTTGGAATGATGCATAAAGATGCAGGGCCGATCCGGCCGATGGCTTGACGCATTCTTTGAACGGCGTTTATCATTCCGAACGTCGTTCAATAAAAGCGCTATCGGCCACTCAAGGGAGGGCGCCATGCACAGCCTGAAACCGGAACTCGACTATCAGCGCTTCCTGGGTGAGGGGCGTTTCATGCTTCAGCGCAGTCGCCAGAGTGGCGGCTATGTCTTCTACCCGCGTGTCGCGGAACCCGTGACCGGCAACACCGATCTGGAGTGGGTCGAGGCCAGCGGCCGCGGCACCGTCTATTCCACCACCGTGGTGCGCCAGCGCCCGCCGACCCCCCACTACAACGTTGCCTTGATCGACCTCGAGGAAGGCGTGCGGCTGATGAGCCGCGTCGAGGGCATCGAGGCCGAAGCGGTGCGGATCGGCATGGCGGTCAAGGCAAAGATCCTCCGCGACGATCCCGCGGCCGCCGTTCTCGTGTTCGAGCCGGCCTGAGCCGGCCTGCGCCATCGAACGCTTCTTCAACCTGCACCGACAAGAACAAGGCAGGAGTCGATATGTATCAGAGCTTGCGTGGACAGACCGCAATCGTGTCTGCCGCCACCTACGGGATGGGCGAAGCCCCCGGCCAGTCCTCCATGGACCTCGCCGCGGCCGCCAGTGTGCGGGCCCTGGCCCAGGTCGGGCTGACCCCCGGCGATGTCGACGGGCTGTTCGTCAGCGTGCCGGACGACATGCTTTCCGGGCTGACCTTCTCCGAGTACCTGGGGATCCACCCGCGCTTCACCGACAACAACCGCACCGGCGGTTCGGCCTTCCAGATCTATGCCCACACCGCCGCGATGGCCCTGGCCAGCGGCCAGATCGACGTGGCCCTGATCGCCTACGGCAGCAACCAGAAAAGCGCTTCCGGCAAGCTGGTGCAGTCGTCCCGGCCGTCTCCCTGGGAAACGCCCTACCGGCCGATGAACCCGGTGTCGTCCTACGCCCTGGCCGCGGCCCGGCACATGCACCAGTACGGCACCACCCGCGAACAGCTCGCCGAAGTCGCGGTCGCCGCGCGTAAGTGGGCGCAGCTCAACCCTGACGCCTACATGCGCGACGACCTCGGCATCGACGACGTGCTGGCCGCGCGCATGGTGTCCGACCCGCTCACCGTGCGCGATTGCTGCCTGGTGACCGACGGCGCGGCCGCCGTGGTGATGATGCGCGCCGACCGCGCCCGTGACCTGGTGGCCCGGCCGGCCTACCTGCTGGGTGCCGGCTCCGCCACCTCGCACCGTGAAATCGCCTCGATGAAGGACCTCACCGTCACCGCCGCCCGGGAATCGGCGCAGCGCGCCTATGCCATGGCCGGTGTCGGCGCAGCGGATATCGACGTGGTGATGCTCTACGACGCCTTCACCATCAACACCATCCTGTTCCTCGAAGACCTTGGTTTCTGCCCCAAGGGCGAGGGTGGCCGCTTCGTTGCCGATGGCGGTATCGCCCCCGGCGGCAGGCTGGCGGTGAATACCAATGGTGGCGGGCTGTCCTGCGTGCATCCGGGGATGTATGGCCTGTTCACCATGGTCGAGGCGACCCAGCAACTGATGGGCCAGTGCGGTGCCCGGCAGGTGGACGCCGCCCGCCTGGCCATCGCCCACGGCAACGGCGGCGTGCTGTCGAGCCAGGCGACGGTGATCCTCGGCACGGAGGAAACGCTATGAGCCAGGCCCCCGACAACACCACGCAGGACGTCCTGGTCGAGCATGACGGCGACGTGGCGATCGTCACCCTCAGTTATCCGCAGCGGCGCAACGCCTTCTCGTTGAAGATCCGCCAGGCGCTGTACGACACCCTGTACCGCCTCATGCACCACGACGCCACGTGCCGGGCCATCGTGCTCACCGGCCACGGCCAGGTGTTCTGTGCCGGTGGCGACATCTCCGAGATGAAGGAGCGCACCGTGCTCGAATACCGCGAGCGCAACCTGCTGCCGCTGAACATCTTCCGCCTCATGGTCGAGGGGCCCAAGGCGGTGGTGGCTGCCGTCGAAGGTTTCGCCATGGGCGCCGGGGTGTCCCTGGCGGCGGCCAGCGACTATGTGGTCAGCGCCAGCGACACCCGTTACGCCTGCGCCTTCGTCAAGGTCGGGCTGATGCCCGATACCGGCCTGTTCTGGTCGCTGGCCCAGCGCGTCGGGGGTGGCAAGGCCCGCGAACTGATGCTCGGCGCGGACGAGTTCAACGGCGAACAGGCCCTGCAGATGGGCTTTGCCAACCAGTTGACGGCGCCGGGCGAGACGCTGGCCGCGGCGCTGGTCGTGGCCCGCCAGTACGCCCGCATGCCGCCGTTGGCGGTGGCCCATTTGAAGGCGGCGCTCGCCGGGGGCATCGCCTCGCTGGACGAAGCCATCGAGACCGAAGTCAACCTGCAGCCGATCCTGCGGCGCAGCCAGGACCACCAGGAGGCCGCCGCGGCCTTCATGGAAAAGCGTCCGGCCGTGTTCGTCGGTAACTGAGAAGGAATACCACGTGACCGAACATACCGACGAGCGCATCCAGGTCAGCCGCGAGGGCGAGGTCGCCATCGTGACCATCAACAACCCGCTGCGACGCAACGCGATGGGCCGGCAGATGCGCCTGGCCCTGCGCAACACCCTGCAGCAATTGATGACCGCGGACCCCGAGTCCAGGGCGATCGTGCTGACGGGGGCCGGCAGCCATTTCAGCGCCGGTGCCGACATCAGCGAGATGACCAAGCGCACCGTCCTGCAGAGCCGCGAGATCCTCGCCGAGTCCTGCGAGGTCGTGCGCACCATGCTGGGCGGGCCGAAACCGGTGGTCTGCGCGGTCGAGGGCGTTGCCTTCGGCGCGGGGCTGTCGCTGGCGGTGGCCACCGATTACCTGGTGGCGGCCGCCGATGCGCGCTTCTGCGCAGCCTTCATGCGCATCGGGCTGATCCCCGACACCGGGATCCTCTGGACCCTACCGAAGAAGATCGGCCCGGCCAAGGCCCGCGAACTGCTGTCGCTGGCGCGCGAGATCGATGCGACCGAAGCCCTGCGCATCGGCCTCGCCAACCGCGTGGTCGAGCCGGGGCAGGCGCTGCCGGCGGCCATCGCCTATGCCCGCGAACTGGCCCAGCAGCCACCGCTGGCCATGGCCCTGATCAAGTCCGCGCTGACCTTCGCTGCCGACGACATGGATGCGTCGCTGCGCGCCGAAATCGATTACCAGCCCCTGCTGCGGCAGTCCAAGGACCACCTGGAAGCGGCCCACGCTTTCCTGGAGAAGCGTACGCCGGTCTTCACCGGTCAGTGAGGAGTCTGAAATGAGCGAACACACCGATATCGTCCAGGTCGAGCGCCAGGGCGAGGTGGCCATCGTCACCCTGAACTACCCGGAACGCCGCAACGCCTTCTCGATGAAGATGCGCCTGGCACTGCTGGACACCTTCCAGCACCTGTTGCACGAGGATGCCGACAGCCGGGCCATCGTGCTGACCGGCGCCGGCGGACACTTCTGCGCCGGTGGCGACCTGTCCGAGATGACCGAGGTGTCACCGTCCCTGCTCGCCATGCGCGAGCGCATCGCCGTGGGCACCCGCCTGTTCCGCCTGCTGTACACCGGCGACAAGCCGATCGTCGCGGCGGTCGAGGGCAACTGCATGGGCGCCGGCATTTCCCTGGCGGCGGCCTGCGACCTGGCCGTCGGCAGCGAGGCGGCGAAGCTTTCCTGCGCCTTCGTCAAGGTCGGCCTGCTGCCCGACACCGGGCTGCTGTGGACCCTGGCGCAGAAGGTCGGCGCCGGCAAGGCCCGCGAACTGATGCTCGCTGGCACCGCGTTCGATGGCGTCGAGGCCGGGCGCATCGGCCTGTTCAACCAGGTGGTGGCCCCGGGCCAGGCGCTGCCGGCCGCCATCGAGCGGGCCGCGCGACTGGCGCGGCTGCCGCCGGTCACCCTGGCCCTGCTCAAGGCATCGCTGGTGCAGGGCGGCAACAGCATCGACGCCGCCTGGCGACGCGAGGTCGATCTCAACCCGCTGACCCGGCAGACCCAGGACCACCAGGAGGCCGTCGCGGCCTTCATGGAAAAACGCAAACCGACTTTCAGCGGAAATTGAATCCATGTTCGAGCGCAATCTTCTGGCAGGCAAAAAGATCCTCATCACCGGTGGCGGCACCGGCCTTGGCAAAAGCATCGGCAAGCGTTACCTGGAACTGGGGGCCGAGCTGGTCATCGCCGGTCGCCGCAAGGACGTGCTCGAGGCCACGGCCGCGGAGTTCCGCGACGCCCTCCCTGGCGCGAAGGTCGCCACCGTGCAGGCCGACGTGCGCGATGCCGAGTCCGTCGAGGCGATGATGGAAGAGATCTGGCGCAGCGGTCCCCTGGACGTGTTGCTGTGCAACGCCGCGGCGAACTTCATCTCGCGCACCGAAACCCTCTCGCCGCGGGCGGTGGACGCGGTACTCGATATCGTCCTGCACGGCAGCTTCTATTGCACCATCGCCGCCGGCAAGCGCTGGATCGCCGAGGGGCGTCCGGGCAACGTGATCAGCACCGTGTCCACCCCGACCATGACCGGTTCGGCCTTCACCGCGCCCAGCGCCGCGGCCAAGGCCGGGGTGCTGGCCATGACCCGCAGCCTGGCGGTGGAGTGGGGGCCCAAGGGCATCCGCCTGAACTGCGTCGCCCCCGGCCTGTTCCCCACCCCCGGGGCCTGGGAGCAACTGTACCCGGCGGGCTCGCAGGTCGAGCCACAGGAAAAGGGCGTGCCGCTGCGCCGCTTCGGCGATCACCAGGAACTGGCCAACCTGTACAGCTACCTGGCCAGCGACGGCTCCGGCTACATCACCGGTGACATGGTGGTTATCGACGGCGGCCGCTGGATGCAGGGCGTCGGCGGGCCGACCTTCCGCGCCATGCAGGACTGGAACGACGAGCAGTGGCAGGCCATGCGCGGCGAGGGCCGCAAGTAATGGCCGGCCCGTTGAGCGGCATCAAGGTGGTCGAGCTGGCGGGAATCGGCCCCGGGCCGATGTGCGCCATGCTCCTGGCCGACCTCGGCGCAACGGTGATCCGCGTCGACCGCAAGGCGCCGGTGAAGCTGGGGATCGAACGTCCGCTGCAATACAACACCCTGCTGCGCAATCGCTACGCCATCGCGGTCGACCTGAAGGACCCGGCCGGCGTCGAGACCGTGCTGCAACTGGTCGAGCAGGCCGACGCGCTGATCGAAGGCTTCCGGCCCGGGGTCACCGAGCGCCTCGGCCTGGGCCCGGACGACTGCCTGGCGCGCAACCCGCGCCTGGTCTACGGGCGCATGACCGGCTGGGGGCAGGACGGCCCGCTGGCGCAATACGCCGGCCATGACCTGAACTACCTGGCGCTGACCGGCATCCTCGATGCCATCGGCCGCGAGGGCCAGCCGCCGAGCATCCCCCTGAACCTGCTGGGCGACTACGCCGGCGGCTCGCTGTACCTGGCCCTCGGCCTGCTGGCCGGGATTCTCGAAGCCAAGGGCTCCGGGCAGGGCCAGGTGGTCGACGCGGCCATCGTCGACGGCTCGGCGCACCTGGCGACCACCTTCTTCGGCATGCTCGCCGCGGGCATCTGGAAGGAAGGGCGGGGCACCAACATCACCGACAGCGGTTCGCCGTTCTATGACTGCTACGAATGCAGCGATGGCAACTACCTGAGCATCGGCCCCATCGAGAGCAAGTTCTACGCGCAACTGCTGCAGCTCATCGACCTCGACCCGGCGCTGCTCGGCGAGCAGATGGACCGCTCGGCCTGGGCCGGCGCCAAGGAACGGATCGCCGAGCGTTTCCGCAGTCGCACCCGTGACGAATGGGCGGCGCTGCTCGAATCGAGCGATGCCTGCGCCGCCGGCGTGCTGAGTTTCACCGAGGCACCGCAGCACCCGCACCTGCGTGCCCGCGGCACCTTCATCGAGGTCGACGGGGTCACCCAGCCGGCACCGGCGCCGCGTTTCTCGCGCAGCGTGCCGCCGACCCCGTTCGCCCCGCAACCGATCACCGCGCAGAACACCGATGCGGCCCTGGCCGCCTGGTTCGACCCCGCCCGGATCGCCGCCCTGCACAGCCAGGGCGTCATCGACTGAGGACAACACCATGGAATTGCGATTTACCCCCGAGGAACTGGCCTTTCGCGATGAGGTCCGGGCGTTCCTGAAACACGCGGTACCGCCTGCGATCCGGCGCAAGGTCGAGTTCGGCCAACGGCTGTCCAAGGAAGAAATGGTCGGCTGGGTGAAGATCCTGCATGCCAAGGGCTGGTCCTGCCCGGCCTGGGCGCCGGAGTGGGGCGGCCAGGCCTGGAGCGCCACCCAGCACTACATCTTCAAGGAAGAGCTGCACATGGCTCCGGCGCCCGAGCCGATCTCGTTCAACATGAACATGATCGGCCCGGTGCTGACCGCCTTCGGCACCCAGGCGCAGAAGGAGCACTTCCTGCCGCGGGTGGCCAACATGGACTACTGGTTCTGCCAGGGCTTCTCCGAGCCCGGCTCGGGTTCGGACCTGGCGTCGCTGCGCACCAGTGCCGTGCGCGATGGCGATCACTACGTGCTCAACGGCCAGAAGCTGTGGACGTCCACCGCCCACCATGCCGACTGGTGTTTCGTCCTGGCGCGCACCGATGCCAGCGCCAAGAAGCAGCAGGGCATCAGCTTCCTGCTGATGGACATGAAGACCCCGGGCATTTCCATCCGGCCGATCGTCACCCTCGATGGCCACCATGAAACCAACGAGATGTTCCTGGACAACGTGCGGGTCCCGGTGGCCAACCTGGTCGGCGAGGAAAACCGTGGCTGGGATGTCGCCAAGTTCCTGCTCGGCAGCGAGCGTGGCGGTATCGCCCGGGTCGGGCTGTCGAAGTTCCGCGTGCGCCGCGCCAAGCAACTGGCCGCCCAGGTGGTGGTGGGCGACGGCGTGCTGGCGGACGAGCCGCGCTTCCGTGAGCGCGTGGCCGCGCTGGAGGTCGAGCTCAAGGCGCTGGAAATGACCCAGATGCGCGTCATCGCCGACAGCGAGAAATACGGCCATGCCCCGGACCCGCGCAGCTCGATCCTGAAGATGAAGGGCTCGGAACTGCAACAGGTCGCTACCGAACTGCTGATGGAAGTGGCGGGCTACAACGCCCTGGAATACGACCACGGGTTCGTCATCGGCGAGCGTGAAGTGGAGGGCGAGGACGACTGGGCGCGGACCATCGCGCCCAACTACTACTGGGTGCGTCACGTCTCCATCGTCGGTGGATCGAACGAAATCCAGCACAACATCCTGGCCAAATCCCTGCTCGGACTCTAAGCATGAATTTCGATCTGAACGAAGAACAACGCTTGCTCAAGGACGCGGTCGATCGCCTGGTGGCCGACCGCTACAGCTTCGAACAGCGCACCCGCTACCTGGCCGAAGCCGAGGGCTGGAGCCGTGACCGCTGGCGCGATTACGCCGAGCTGGGCCTGCTCGGCCTGCCGTTCGCCGAAGCCGATGGCGGCTTCGACGGCGGCCCGGCCGACACCCTGACGGTGATGGAGGCGGCCGGTCGCGGCCTGCTGCTGGAGCCCTACCTGGCCACGGTGGTCCTGGCTGGCGGGCTGTTCGCCAGCGCGGCCAACGCGGCGCAACGCGCCGATGTGCTGCCGGCGCTGATCGCCGGCGAGCGCCTGCTGGCCTTCGCCCACAGCGAGGCCCAGGCTCGCTATGACCTGGCCGACGTGGCCACCTGTGCCCGTCGCGACGGCGACGACTGGGTGCTCGATGGCGCCAAGCGCTATGTGCTGCACGGCGACTGCGCCGACCAGTTGATCGTCTCGGCACGGGTTTCCGGTGGCCGTCGCGATGCCGAGGGCCTGGCCCTGTTCCTCGTCGATGCCCAGGCCGCCGGCGTCAGCCGTCGCGGCTACCAGACCCAGGACCGGCTACGCGCGGCGGACATCACCCTCGACGGCGTGCGGGTCGACGACGCCGCCTTGCTCGGTGTCGCCGGCCAGGCGCTGCCGCTGATCGAGAAGGCCGTCGACACGGCGCTGGCGGCCCTCTGCGCCGAGGCCGTCGGGGCCATGCAGCAGGCCTGCGACATGACCGTCGAGTACCTCAAGGTGCGCAAGCAGTTCGGTGTCGCCATCGGTTCCTTCCAGGCCCTGCAGCACCGTGCCGTGGACATGCTGGTGATGATCGAGCAGGCCCGCAGCATGGCCCTGTACGCCAGCATGATGGCCAGTGACGACGACGCCCGCGAGCGGCGCCGCGCCATTGCCGCGGCCAAGGTGCAGATCAACCGCTCGGCGCGCTTCGTCGCCCAGCAGGCGGTGCAACTGCACGGCGGCATCGGCGTGACCGAGGAATGCCAGGTGGGGCACTACATGCGCCGCCTGTCGATGATCGAAATCCTGTTCGGCGATGCCGACCACCATCTGGCCCAACTGGCCCGCGCTGGCGGCCTGATTGACGCCGACGCCTGACTGACGAGAGAGCCCGTATGAAGCATGACGCCAATGATCCGTACCGCGAACTGCGCGACTCCCTGCGCGACCTGTGCGCCGAGTACCCCGATGAGTACTGGCGCAAGATCGACCATGCGCGGGTCTACCCCGAGGCCTTCGTCGATGCGCTGACCAAGGCGGGCTGGATGGCTGCGCTGATCCCCGAGGAATATGGCGGGTCCGGCCTGGGCCTGGCCGAAGCCTCGGTGATCATGGAGGAGATCAACCGCAACGGCGGCAACTCCGGTTTCTGCCATGGGCAGATGTACAACATGAACACCCTGCTGCGTAACGGTTCCGCGGAGCAGAAGCGCAAGTACCTGCCGAAGATCGCCAGCGGCGAGCTGCGCCTGCAGTCCATGGCGGTGACCGAGCCCACCACCGGCACCGACACCACCAAGCTCAAGACCAACGCGGTGAAGAAGGGCGACCGCTACGTGGTCAACGGCCAGAAGGTATGGATCTCGCGGGTCCAGCATTCGGACATGATGATCCTGCTGGCGCGCACCACGCCGCTGGCCGATGTGAAGAAGAAGTCCGAGGGCCTCTCGTGCTTCCTGGTCGACCTGCACGACGCCATCGGCAAGGGCCTCGACGTGCGGCCGATCCCCAACATGGTCAACCACGAGACCAACGAGCTGTTCTTCGACAACCTGGAGATCCCCGAGGAAAACCTGATCGGCGAGGAGGGCAAGGGCTTCAAGTACATCCTCGACGGGCTGAACGCCGAGCGCACCCTGATCGCCGCCGAATGCATCGGCGACGGCTACTGGTTCGTCGACCGCGCCTCGCGCTACGCCAACGACCGCGTGGTGTTCGACCGGCCGATCGGCAAGAACCAGGGCATCCAGTTCCCGATCGCCGAGTCCTATATCGACCTGCGCGCCGCGGACCTGATGCGCTATCGCGCCTGCGAACTGTTCGACGCGCACCAGGCCTGCGGGGCCGAGGCCAACATGGCCAAGCACCTGGCCGCCACCGCCTCGTGGAAGGCCGCCAACGCCTGCCTGCAGACCCACGGCGGCTTCGGTTTCGCCTGCGAATACGACGTCGAGCGCAAGTTCCGTGAAACCCGCCTGTACCAGGTGGCGCCGATCTCCACCAACCTGATCCTGTCCTACGTGGCCGAGCACATCCTCGGCCTGCCGCGGTCGTTCTGAGCGAGGTAACGGGATGAACTACGAGAGCATTCTCTATCAGGTGGAAGACCGTATCGCCACCATCACCATCAACCGGCCCGACCAGCTCAACAGCTGGAACGACCAGGTGGCCACCGAGGTGTACCACGCCATGCAGGTCGCCGGCGCCGACAAGGGCGTGCGGGTGATCGTCTTCACCGGTGCCGGCAAGGCGTTCTGCGCCGGCGGAGACATCAACAGCTTCGGCGGCGACCCGAACCAGCTGATGACCAAGCTGCCGCGCCCGTTCGACATGCGCAAGCGGCCCGACTGGCAGACCCGCTGCTCCTACTACCCGGCGATCCCCAAGCCGGTGATCGCCATGCTCAACGGCGCGACCGTGGGCATCGGGCTGATCCACGCGCTGTTCTGCGACATCCGCTTCGCTGCGGAAGACGCCACCATCACCACGGCCTTCGCCCGCCGCGGGTTGACCGCCGAATACGGCATGGCCTGGATCCTGGAACACCATGTCGGCCAGGCCAACGCCCTCGACCTGTTGCTCTCGGCGCGCAAGATCAAGGGTATCGAGGCCCAGCGCATGGGCCTGGTCAACCGCGCCATTCCTGCCGAGCAACTGGTCGAGCAGACCTATGCCTATGCCCGCGACCTGGCACAGAACTGCTCGCCGCGCTCGATGCGGATCATGAAGCAGCAACTCTGGGAGGTGCCGTTCCAGACCTGCCACGAAGCGGTGATGAGCGCCGGGCTGGACATGCCCATCGCCAACCAGGGGCCCGACTACAAGGAAGGCATCGCCAGCTTCATGGAAAAGCGCCCGGCGCAATTCCCCGACGACGACATCTGAGAACTGGACGCCGAGCGCGCCCAGGGCCGCTCGTCCACCGATAACAAGAGGAAAGCAAGATGAGTGCAATGGTTGAAGGCAAGGTAGTGGTGGTCACCGGCGCCGGTAACGGCATCGGCCGTGCGATCGCGCTGGCGATGGCCGCCGAAGGCGCGCGGGTGGTGGTCAACGACCTGGGCTCTTCGGTCCACGGCGATGGCCAGGATGCCGGCCCTGCGCAGCGCGTGGTCGACGAGATCAAGGCAGCCGGCGGTGAAGCCGTGGCCAGCACCGACAGCGTGGCCGGCTGGGACTCGGCCCACCGCATCGTGCAGACGGCCCTGGATACCTTTGGCCGCATCGACAGCGTGGTGAACAACGCCGGCATCCTGCGCGACCGCATGTTCCACAAGATGGACGAGCAGGAGTGGCTGGCGGTGCTGAACGTGCACCTCAACGGCTCGTTCTTCATGGCCCGCGCGGCCGCTCCGCATTTCCGCGCCCAAGGCTCGGGTTCGTACATCCACATGACCTCCAACACCGGCCTGGTGGGCAACGTCGGCCAGGTCAACTATGCCGCGGCCAAGCTCGGCATCGTCGGCATGTCCAAGGCCATCGCCCTGGACATGGCGGCGTTCGGCGTGCGCTCCAACTGCATTTCCCCGGCGGCCTGGAGCCGCATGATCGGTGCGGTACCGACCGACACCCCGGAGAAGAAACTTCAGGCCGAGCGCATGGAACGGATGATGCACCCGTCCAAGCAGGCACCGCTGGCGGTGTTCCTGGCGTCGGACCAGGCCAAGGACGTGTCCGGGCAGATCTTCTACGTGCGCTCCAACGAAATCATGCTGGTCAACCAGCCGCGGGTCATCCGCTCGGTGCACCGTGATAACGGCTGGACCCCCACCGAAGTCGCCGAACACGCTATCCCGGCGTTGCGTGCCAGCTTCCTGCCGCTGCACCAGACCCACGACGTGTACAGCTGGGAACCGGTCTGAGCCGCATTCCCCCGCCTGCCGGCCGGTGCGCCGGCAGGCCGACCCTACGCCACGACAGCGAGTGAACCCGGCATGTTGAATTACGAACGCGTCAAACACTGGCCCATCGAAGAGGTCACCCAGTCCTACAGCAAGCGCGACAGCATCCTCTATGCCCTGGGCCTGGGTGTGGGCGGTGATCCCATGGACCCCGCGCACCTGCGCTTCACCTTCGAGAAGGACCTGCAGGCCGTCCCGACCCTGGCCGCCGCGATCGCCTGGCCGAAACCGTGGATGACCAACCCGGACACCGGGGTCGACTACCTCAAGCTGGTCCATGGCGAACAGGACACGGAGTGGTTCCGGCCGATGCCGGCCGAGGCCACGGTGCGCAGCCAGACCCGGGTCAACCGCATCTGCGACAAGGGCGCCGGCAAGGGCGCCATCGTCGAACTGCTGCGCGACATCATCAACGTCGAGACCGGCGAGCGCATCGCCCAGACCCGGCAGGTCTCGTTCCTGCGCGGTGACGGTGGCTACAGCGCCGAAGCGGGCGTCAGCGACGCGCCGCCGCAAAGCCTGCCGGCGGTGCCGGAGCGTGCCCCGGACTTCGAGTACGAACTGTTCTCGCCGCCCCAGGCCGCGCTGATCTACCGCCTTTCCGGCGACAGCAACCCGTTGCACGCCGACCCCGAGGTCGCCAGTCGGGCGGGCTTCCCGCAGCCGATCCTGCACGGCCTGGCCACCTATGGCATGGCCGCCTTCGCCGCGGTCTGCCGCTGCGCCGATGGCGACGCCAGCCGGCTCAAGCGCCTGGCGGCGCGCTTCACCTCGCCGGTGTTCCCGGGGGAGACGCTGCGCTTCCAGTTCTGGAGCGGCGAAGAAGGGCGCATTCACCTGCGGGCCCGGGTCGACGCCCGGGACGTGACGGTTCTCAACAACGGTGTGGTCGAACTCGCCTGAGGAGCAGCCGATGGATTTTCGCGTCAGTAGCGAAGAAAAGGCCTTCCGCCAGGAGGTCCGCGATTTCGTCGCGCAGCACCTGCCGGCGGACATTCGCGAACGGGTGCTGGGCTTCCGCCACCTGGGTCGGGAAGACTACGTGCGCTGGCAGCGCATCCTGTTCCAGCGCGGTTGGGGCGCACCCGGCTGGCCGACGGCGTTCGGCGGCACCGGCTGGACCTCGGCGCAGCGCAATATCTTCGACGAGGAATGCTTCACCGCCGGGGCGCCGCGGCAGATGCCGTTCGGCCTGTCGATGGTCGCCCCGGTGCTGCAGAAATTCGGCAGCGCCGAGCAGCAGGCGCGCTTCCTGCCGCGCATCCTCGAGATGAGCGACTGGTGGTGCCAGGGCTACTCAGAGCCCGGCGCCGGCTCCGACCTGTCAGCCTTGCGCTGCCGGGCCGACCGGGATGGCGATGGTTACCGGGTCAACGGGCAGAAGATCTGGACCTCGTTCGCCCAATGGGCGAACTGGATCTTCTGCCTGGTCCGCACCCACAGCGACGGCCGGCAGCAGGAAGGCATTTCCTTCCTGCTGATCGACATGGCGACGCCCGGCATCCAGGTCCGCCCGATCAAGACCCTCGACGGCGGCCATGACGTCAACGAGGTGTTCTTCGACAACGTCTGGGTACCGCGGGAAAACCTGGTGGGCGAGGAGCACAAGGGCTGGTCGATCGCCAAGTACCTGCTCGGCCACGAACGCACCAACATCGCCGGGCTGGGCAACTGCAAGCGCTTCATGCGCCGGCTCAAGGAGATTGCCGCCAGCAGCCTGAAGCAGGGCCGGCCGTTGCTCGATGACGTGCGCTTTCGCGACAAGGTGGTCAGTGTCGAGATGGAACTGCTGGCCCACGAGTGGTCGCTGCTGCGCCTGATCGACCAGGAAGGCAAGGGCCAGGGCAGCGGCTTCGAGGCTTCGCTGCTGAAGATCCGCGGCTCGGAGATCCAGCAGCGCCTGACCGAACTGATCATGGAATGCGCCGGCCCCTACGCGGTGCCGTTCGCGGCGGGCGCGCTGGACGGCGACGCCGGTGTCGACAGCGCCAACGGCGAACTGCTCAACGCCCTGGCCCCGCACTACCTGGACTGGCGCAAGATCTCCATCTACGGCGGCGCCAACGAAGTGCAAAAGAACATCATCGCCAAGCAGGTGCTTGGCCTTTAATCGCTGCGCCATCCTGGCGCAGCCGTGGAGATCGATGCGATGGACTTCTCTCTCAACGACGAGCAGCAGATGCTCGCCGATCTGGTCGCGCGTTTCGTCGAGCGACAGTATGACTTCGAGGCGCGTCGCAAGCTGGCGGACACCTCGCAGGGCTGGTCCGCGCAGAACTGGGCGGCCCTGGCCGAAACCGGCCTGCTGGCGCTGGCCCTGAATGAAGAACACGGCGGCCTTGGCGCTGGCGCCGAGGCCACCCTGGTGGTGATGGAGGCGTTTGGTCGCGGCCTGGTGCTGGAGCCCTACCTGTCCAGCGCGCTGGTGGCGGCGCCGTTGCTCCAGCGCCTCGGCGACGCGGCGCTGAAGTCGCGGCTGCTGGACCAGGTGGCCAGTGGCGAATGTCGCCTGGGCCTGGCAGCCCTGGAACCGCAGGCGCGCTTCGACCTTCAGGACGTGGCCTGCCAGGCGCAGGCAAGCGGGACGGGCTTCTGCCTGAACGGGCGCAAGAGCGTCGTCGCCCATGGCGACTCGGCGCACTGGCTGATCGTCTCCGCACGCACCGCAGGAAACCCCCGCGATCGCCAGGGCATCAGCCTGTTCCTGGTCGACACCCAGGCCGAGGGCGTCAGCGTGCGCGGTTTCCCGGGGCTGGACGGGCAACGGGTGGCGGAAGTCGAGTTGCATGACGTTCGGCTGCCGGCCGAGGCGCTGCTGGGCACCCGGCACGAAGCCTTCGCCGACCTCGAATGGGCGGTGGACCGGGCCTGCTTTGCGTTGTGCGCCGAAGCGCTCGGCTGCATGGCGCGGCTGACCGAACTCACCGTCGACTACCTGCGCACCCGCAAGCAGTTCGGCAAGCCCATCGGCAGCTTCCAGGCGTTGCAGCACCGGGTCGCGGAGATGCTCGGCTATGTCGAGCAGGTGCGTTCCATCACCTGCTACGCCGCCGCTCACCTGGACGATCCGGATGCCGCCGTCCGCGCCCGCGCGGTGTCGGCGGCCAAGGCCCTGGTAGGCAAGGCCGGGCGTTTCATCGGCCAGCAGGCCGTGCAACTGCACGGCGGCATGGGCATGACCGACGAGCTGGCGGTGGGCTGGTACTTCAAGCGCCTCACGGCCATCGACATGTCCTGGGGCGACAGCGACCACCATGTCGAGCGCTACGGTGCCTTGATGTGAGCCCGCCCGAGACGGACGTGCCGGAGGATGTCCCGGGCTGGGCGCGGGACGCGCTGCGCGCCCGGCCGGCCTCCTGCTACGCGGACTCGGACAAGGTGCCGATCCACTACCTGGTCTGGAATCCCGACGACCGGCAGAAGCCGGGGCTGGTCTTCGTCCATGGCTTTCGTGGTCATGCGCACTGGTGGGACCACATCGCGCCCTTGTTCACCGCGGACTACCGGGTGTATGCCCTGGACCTGGGTGGAATGGGGCAGAGCGGCTGGCGCAAGGAATACACGCCGCTGCTCTATGCCCGCGACATCGCCGCGGTGGTCAGGCATGCCGGGCTCAAGTCGGCGGTGCTGGTCGGCCACAGCTTTGGCGGTTCGCGAGTGCTGCGAGCCTGTACGCTGATTCCCGAGTTGCTGCGCCTGGCAATTATCGTCGACAGCCCGTTGCGGCTGGGGGACGAGGTCAATGCACGCTCACCGGGGCGACGCTATGGGGAGAAGGTCTATCCGGACCGCGAAGCGGCGTTGCAACGCTTTCGCCTGATGCCTGAACAGCCTGCGCTGGAGTGGGTGCGCCGGCACATCGCCCAGACCTCGATCCGGCGGGTGGACGAGGGCTGGGCCTGGTGCTTCGACCCGGCGCTGCCGCCGCCGGAGATCGAAGCCGATGGTGCCGCGTTGCTGGCCCAGGTGCGGGTGCCGCTGCGGATGATCACCGGCGAGCTCAGTACGGTGGTCACCCCCGCGCGGCTGGGGCGCATGATCCAGCTCCTGCGCCTGTTGCCCACGGCGCGGCCGCCGGTGGTCATCCCGGGTGGCCATCATCACCTGATGGTCGACCAGCCCCTGGCGCTTGTTGCTGCCCTGCGGGCAATCCTCGCGGAATGAGCATGACCGGGCCTCCTTGCGGGGGCTCGGGCATTGCTGCACGCGTCGCGCAAATGCCAGGCGCTCAGTGCAATGAGGCGAAACTGACGGCGGGATGGGAGCAATTGTAGGGATTTACCTGGCAAGCGTGCAGTTGCGCACGTTTTTCCTCCAGGCGGACTTCAGTGACGACACCGGCGGTGGCCACCAGCGTGACGACGAAAAGCGACAGCATGAGCGTTCTTTTCATGGGGTACCTGCTTTCGAGCAGTGTTATTGGAAGGTTAGCGCTCCGGCCCGGCCGGATGCGTGGTCCGGAAGAGCCACTGGAGCGCTGAGCCGGATAGTGACACACCATCAATAGAGTTGAACAGCGTTTATAAATATAAATAGCACCGGTCATCGTTCATGCCAGTACGCGACGACGGATGGTGTAGTCGGCACGGTGATAAGAAGGTCAAGAAGGGAAAGGGCGGATCAGGCGTGCATCGCGCACGTTGACAATTAATTTGAACGAGGTTCAGAATAGTGAACGTCATTCAGATAATCGTGGAGCTGCAATGAAAGTTCTCGTCGCTGTCAAACGGGTCATCGACTACAACGCCAAGCCGCGAGTCAGGCCGGACGGTTCCGGCATCGATCTGACCAACCTGAAAATGTCGATGAATCCTTTCGACGAGATCGCCGTCGAGGAAGCCGTACGCCTCAAGGAAGCCGGGATCGCCAGCGAGGTCGTGGTGGTTTCCATCGGACCGGCGGCTGCCCAGGAAGTCCTGCGCACGGCACTGGCACTGGGCGGCGATCGCGCCATCCTGCTGCAGGACGACGCCGAAGTACAGCCCCTGGCCGTGGCCAAGGCCCTCACCGCGCTGTGCAAGCGCGAACAACCCGACCTGCTGATCCTCGGCAAGCAGGCAATCGACGACGATGCCTGCCAGACCGGACAAATGACCGCCGCCTTGCTCGACTGGCCCCAGGCGACCTTCGCCTCGCGGGTGGAAATCGCCGCAGGGCGTGCGCAGGTCACGCGGGAGATCGATGGCGGGCTGGAAACCCTCGACCTGGCACTGCCAGCCATCGTCACCACCGACCTGCGCCTGAACACGCCGCGCTATGCGTCGTTGCCCAACATCATGAAAGCCAAGAAAAAGCCCCTGGAGACTCTCACTGCTGCCGAGCTGGGCGTGGACCTGGCGCCGCGCCTGAAGACCCTCAAGGTGGTCGAGCCGCCCAAGCGTGGCGGTGGTGTGATCGTCGCCGACGTGGCGACCCTGGTGGACAAACTGCGTAATGAAGCGAAGGTGATCTGAGATGGCCGTACTGGTAATTGCCGAACACGACAATGCAACCCTGAAAGTCGCGACCCGTCACGCCGTGACCGCGGGCCGGGAGATGGCGCAGGAGGTCCACCTGCTGGTGGCAGGGCAGGGCTGCGCCGCCGTGGCGGAGCAGGGCGCCCGGCTGCAGGGGGTGAGCAAGGTGCTGCTGGCCGACGCGGCCGTCCATGCCCATGCCTCGGCGGAAAACCTGGCGGCCCAGGTCCTGGCGCTCGCCGGCCAGTACACCCACCTGGTCGCCGCGGCCAGCGCCACCGGCAAGGGCTTCATGCCGCGCGTCGCCGCGCTGCTCGACGCGGCCCAGGTGTCCGACGTGCTGGCGGTGGAAACGCCCGATACCTTCGTGCGGCCGATCTATGCCGGTAACGCCCTGGCGACCGTGCAGAGCCCCGATCCGGTCAAGGTGGTGACCGTACGCACCACCGGCTTCGACCCCGCGCCCGACGGCGGCAATGCCAGCGTCGAAGCCATCGAGGCGGTGCAGGGCGATGCCCGGGTGCGTTTCGTTGGCCAGGAAGTGACGCTGTCTTCGCGCCCCGAGCTGGCGGCCGCCCGGGTGGTGGTCTCGGGCGGGCGTGGCATGGGCAATGGCGGCAACTTCGCCCTGCTCGAAACCCTGGCCGACCAGCTGGGCGGTGCGGTGGGTGCGTCGCGGGCGGCGGTGGACGCCGGGTTCATGCCCAACGATTACCAGGTGGGGCAGACCGGCAAGATCGTCGCGCCGGAACTGTACATCGCGGTGGGTATCTCCGGGGCGATCCAGCACCTGGCGGGGATGAAGGATTCCAAGGTCATCGTCGCGATCAACAAGGACCCGGAGGCGCCGATCTTCCAGGTCGCCGACTACGGCCTGGTGGCGGATCTGTTCGAGGCGGTGCCGCAGATCAGCGGCAACCTCGGCTGAGACGCCACGGGGTGCGCCGCACGCCGACGCACCCCGCATCCGCACATTCGACGCACCACAATAATAAAGAGAAGGTGTTTGGCTTATGCAGTTGTTCTCCCTGCAGGGCAAGGTCGCGCTGGTCACCGGGGCATCCCGCGGCCTGGGGCGGGCCATGGCGATGGGCCTGGCGGCAGCCGGGGCGCTGGTGGTGCTGGCGGCGCGTGACCGCGAGCGTTTGCTGGAGGTGGCCGAAGCCATTCGCCAGCAGGGCGGGCAGGCCGATATCCAGGCCTTCGACCTGGCCGACGAGGCGGCGGTGGTCGCGGCGGTGCCGGCGATCGTCCAGCGCCACGGGCGGCTGGACGTGCTGCTTAACAATGCCGGCATCTGCCTCTGGCAGCCCTTGCTCGATTCCAGCCTGGACGATTGGCGCCGGACCCTCGACATCAACCTGACCGCCCACTACCTGCTGGCCCGCGAAGCCGCCCGGCCCATGCTTGCCCAGGGCAGTGGGGCGATCATCAACGTCGCTTCCTACGTCGCCCGGGTCGGCCGCGAGAAGCTGCAGGCCTATGTGGCCAGCAAGCACGGCGTGGTCGGCCTGACCAAGTCGCTGGCCGGCGAACTCGGCCCCCGTGGCATTCGCTGCAATGCCATCTGCCCGGGCTATTTCCACACCGACATGGCCGAGCCGGTGAGTGCCAACCCGGCGCTCTGGGAGACCGTGCGTAGCCATATTTCCGTGGGCCGCTGGGGTAACCCCGAGGAGCTGCAAGGCGCCGCCGTGTTCCTGGCATCCGATGCCAGCAGCTATGTCAACGGCCATTCGCTGATGGTCGATGGCGGTGTGTCCGAAGTGCTGTGCCTGCCTGTTCCCGTCGTTTGAACGACGCCCTCTGATCACCAGGAGAATCCGTGGCATGAAAACCCTTGGCGAGTTGCTGGAGCGCAACGCCCGTCTGTTCCCGGACCAGCAGGCCGTGGTCTTCGATGAAGTGCGCATCACCTACCGGCAGTTGCTGGAGCGCGCCCGGCGCCTGTCGTCGGCCCTGCACCAGCGCGGCATGCGCCATCAGGACCGGGTGGCGATCCTGGCGATGAACTGCAACGAATACTTCGACGTCTACGCCGCCTGCCAGGTGTCCGGCTTCATCTGCGCGACGGTGAATTTCCGCCTGGCCGGCGCCGAGATCGCCTTTATCCTTCAGGACAGCGCACCGCGCGCCCTGGTCTTCGAAGCGCAATACAGCGACACCATCGCGGCCCTGCGCGACAGCCTGCCGTCGATCGAGCACTACCTGTGCATCGGCGAGTGCCCCGACTGGGCCGAACCCTACGACGCCCTGCTGGCCGCCGGCGATCCGGCCGGTGCGCCGATGCAGGCGCAGCCCGACGATGTCGTGCACCTGATCTATACCAGCGGCACCACCGGCCGACCCAAGGGCGCGGCGCGCACGCAGAAGGGCGACCTGGCGCTGGCGCAGAACCAGTCGGCGACCATGGACATGCGCACCAACGGCCGCGTGCTGGTGATGATGCCGATGTTCCATGCCGGCGGGCTGTCGATGATGCTCTCGGAGTTCTGGCATGCCGGCTGCGTGGTGCTGCACCGCAAGTTCGATCCCCACGAGGTGCTGAGCACCATCGAGCGCGAGCGCATCGTCACGGTGCACATGGCGCCGACCATCCTCCAGCAGGTGCTGGACGTGCCGGACATCGGCCGCTACGACCTGTCGAGCCTGGAGACCATCCTCTACGCTGCCGCGCCCATGCCGGTGGCGGTCCTGCAGCGGGGCGTGCAGCTGCTCGGGCAGATCTTCGTCAACTCCTGGGGCATGACCGAAACCACCGGCACCGTGCTGCCCAAGCACCTACACAAGCTGCAGGGCAGCGAGGACGAAGTGCGGCGCCTGGGCTCCATCGGCCAGCCGATGACCTTCTGCGATATCCGCATCGTCGACGAGCAGGGCGAGGACTGCGCCGACGGCACGCCCGGGGAGATCTGGATACGCTCGCCGGCCAACCTCGCCTACTACTGGAACAACAGCGTGGCGACCATCGAGGCCCTGCGCGACGGCTGGCTGCGCACCGGCGACATGGCCTGGCGCGACGACCAGGGCTTCCTGTTCCTGGTCGATCGCAAGAAGGACATGATCATTTCCGGGGGCGAGAACATCTATTGCCAGGAAGTCGAGCAGGCCCTCATGCACCACCCGGGCGTCCAGGACGTGGCGGTGATCGGCGTGCCGCACGAGAAGTGGGGCGAGACGGTCAAGGCGGTGGTGGTGCTCAAGGCGGGGGCAAGCGTGGGCGCCGACGAGCTGAGCGAGTTTTCCACCACCCGCATCGCCCGCTACAAGCGCCCGAGCAGCGTCGAGTTCGTCGATGAACTGCCGCGCCTGGCCAGTGGCAAGGTCAACAAGATCGCCCTGCGCCAGCGCTACGGCGACTGATTTCCAGGCATTTGAAAAAGGCTTTTCCCGCGGCGCCAAAGCACTTGCAAGCGCGTTGACAGTCATGTCGAGCCGCGTTTATAGTCTTGAACGTCGTTCAGAATATCGCAGGGCGGTTCGCCGCCCTTCAACAACAATAAGAAGCCAGGCAGACCCCGTGGGCTGCCGATGCAGGAGGTTCCAGATGACTGCTCGAGAATCGGCACCACAGGCGGTACGGCCGGATTTCGTCCCCCGCGACGGTTACATCTCAAAGGACTATGTGCAACTCGAAAAGGAGCGGATGTGGCCGAAGGTGTGGCAAGTCGCCTGCCGTCTCGAAGAGATCCCCAACGTCGGTGACTACGTGACCTTCGACGTGATCGACGAGTCGATCATCGTCACCCGCCTGACCGGTGACCGGATCAAGGCCTACTACAACGTCTGCCAGCACCGCGGACGGCGCCTCACCAGCGGTTGCGGCCACGCCACCAAGTTCCACTGCAATTACCACGGCTGGCAATGGAACCTTGATGGCAGCCTGCTGCGCATCCTCGACGAAGATGATTGGGCCGGCTGCCCGAACATGACCCACGAAGAGCTGGCGCTCAAGGAAGTGCTGGTCGACACCTGGGGCGGCTTCGTCTTCATCAACATGGACCCCGCTGCCGAGCCGCTGGCCAAGTACCTGGATCCGGTGCCGGAAATCACCGACTGCTACGAATTCGAGAAGATGCGCTACCGCTGGTACAAGTCGGTGCGCCTGCCATGCAACTGGAAGGTTGCGCTGGAGGCCTTCAACGAGGGCTACCACGTCGCTGCCACCCACCCGCAGATCCTCGATACCCAGGGCGACGACGTCACCCGCAGCTTCGCCTTCGGCAAGCACGGCATGTTCGACTACTCGACCGCCACCCGCCTGCCGGGCACGCCATCGCCGCGCACCGGCAAGCCGATTCCCGAAGACATCCGTCCTGGCCTGGTGAAGTTCTACCAGCTCATGGAAGACCAGCTCAAAGCCATCTTCACCGACCGCGACCACGAAGCCACCAAGCGTCTGCTGACCGAGGTCGAGCCGACCCAGGACCAGATGCTGGTGCTGGGCAAGGCCATGCAGTTCCAGGCCGAGGCGGCCATCGCCGAAGGCGCTGGCTGGCCGAACATCTCGCCGGAGCAGATGGGCCGTGCCGGCACCGACTGGCACGTGTTCCCGAACCTGGTGTTCCTGCTGTATCCGGATGGCGCGCTGTTCTACCGCGCCCGTCCCGACGGCGACAACCCGGACTCGTGCATCTACGACATCTGGTCGCTCAAGCGCTACGCCCCGGGCCAGGAGCCCAAGCTCAAGCGCGAGTTCTACCACGGCGTGGATGACTGGAAAAACAACACCGTGGAGAACTTCGGCCTGATCCTCAGCCAGGACTTCAACAACATGGGCCAGGTCCAGCAGGGCATGAAGTCCCGTGGCTTCACCGGTTCCAGGACCAGCCCGCTGCAGGAGTCGGCGATCTCCAACTTCCATCGTGAGCTGAGCGAGTACCTCTTCGCCGCGGAGTCCAAGTGATGAGCCAATGGGACGAAAGCGTCGACCTGCTCATCGTCGGCAGCGGCGGGGGCTCCATGTGTGCGGCACTCAAGGCCAAGGAGCTGGGCAAGCGCGCCCTGATCATCGAGAAGCTCGACAAGGTCGGCGGCTCCACCGGCTATTCCGGCGGGGTCTGGTGGGTGCCGAACAACCCGGTGATGAAACGCCATGGCGTCGCCGACTCCTATGAGAAAGCACAGCAGTACCTGGCCAGCACCGTGACCTACGAAGGGCCGTCCACCAGCCCGGAACGGCGCGAGGCCTTTCTGCGCACCGGCCCGCTGATGGTGGATTTCCTCGAGCGCGCGGGCATGGCCTTCGAGTACGCCGACGGCTGGGCCGACTACTACGATGACCGTCCCGGTGGCCAGCCACGGGGTCGCTCGCTGGTGGCCAAGCTGTTCGATATCCGCGAACTGGGCGACTGGGCAGGGCGCCTGTCGCGCTACCAGGGCGCGGCGATCCCGGCCAACTCCAACGAGTTTCCTACGCTGTTCCTGATGAAGCGCACCTGGGCCGGCAAGCTCAAGGCGCTGCAACTGGGCCTGCGCATGGTCCGGCAGAAACTCACCGGCAAGGAAATCCTCGGCGGTGGCGCAGCGATCCAGGGCCGCATGCTGCAGATCGCCCTGCGTGAAGGCTTGCCGATCTGGACCTCGACACCGGTCCAGGAGCTGATCGTCGAAAATGGCCGGGTGACCGGCGTGGTCGCCCTGCGCGAAGGGCGCCAGGTCCGTGTCCAGGCCAAGGACGGCGTGCTGATCAACACCGGCGGTTTTTCGCGCAACGCCGACATGCGCAAGCGCTTTCAGCCGCAGCCGTCCTCGGCGCAGTGGACCAACGCCAACCCTGGTGATACCGGCGAAGTCATCGAGGCCGCCATGCAACTGGGCGCCGCGGTGGACTGCATGGACGAAGCCTGGTGGGTGGTCACCTCCCTGGGCCCCGACGAAAGCCTGCCCGAGGGTGCGCGCACCGCCAAGGGCGAGCCGCTGCCGTTCATGCACCACCTGGACCTGTCGCTGCCGTACTCGATCATGGTCGACCAGGACGGCCGGCGATTCTGCGACGAAGCCGGCTCCTACATGGAAATCGGCCAGCGCATGTACAAGCGCCAGGCCGAAACCGGCAAGGCCGTGCCGAGCTGGGTGGTGATGGACAGCCGGCAGCGCAAGTTCTACCCCTGGGGCACGGCCATGCCCGGCCAGGTGCCGAAGCAGTGGCTCGACAGCGGCTACATGGTCAAGGCGGATTCGCTGGAGGCGCTGGCGCGCAAATGCGCCATCGACACGGCCGGCCTGCTCGACACGGTGCAGCGCTTCAACGGCTTCTGCGCCAAGGGCGTCGACGCCGATTTTGGCCGCGGCTCGCGGGCCTTCGACCGCTGCCATGGCGATCCGTCGGTCACCCCCAACCCGAACCTGGGCAGCATCGAGCAGGGCCCGTTCTACGCCGTGCGCATGTACCCCGGCGATGTCGGGACCGCTGGCGGCCTGGTGACCGACCAGTACGCCCGGGTCCTGCGCGAGGACGGCAGCTGCATTGCCGGCCTCTATGCCACCGGCAATGCCACGGCGGGGGTGACCGGCCGCTGCTACCCGGGCGCCGGCACCAGCATCGCCGCGTCCTTCATCTTCGCTTACATCGCCGCCCAGCATTCGGCCGGGCACGACAACATCTGGTAGGGCACGCCAGCCCGGCGTTTTGGTTCAGACGGAGAGAACAACACGATGACAGCCGCAATTCCAGACCGCGACGTCCTGGTAGGCATCTACCAGCGCATGACCCGGATCAAGCAGAACGACGAGCGTTTCCGCGCGGTACTCAAGTCCGGGAAGCTGGTCATGCCGTACTACTCGCCCCGTGGCCAGGAGGTGATCCCTTCGGCCGTGTCGGCCTGCCTGACCGCTGAAGACTACATCTGCACCATCTATCGAGGGGTGCACGACATGATTGCCAAGGGTATCCCGCTCAAGGACCTTTGGGCCGAGTTCGGTGGCCGGGTGACCGGCACGTGCAAGGGCAAGGGTGGACCGATGCACGTGACCCACCCGGCCACCGGCGTCATGGTCACCACCGGCATCGTCGGCAGTTCCATGCCGATCGCCAACGGCCTGGCCCTGGCCGCGCAGATTCGCGGCGAGAAGCGCGTCGCCGTGGCCTATTTCGGTGACGGCGCAAGCAACATCGGGGCCTTCCACGAGGCCCTGAACATGGCTTCGGTATGGAAGCTGCCGGTGATCTTCGTCTGCCAGAACAATGGCTACGCCGAGCACACCAAGTACGCCTACGGCACCTCGGTGGCCAATATCGCCCAGCGCGCCGTGGCCTATTCCATGCCCGGCGTCACCGTCGACGGCAACGACCCGGTGGCCATGTACCACGCCGCCCGCGAGGCCGTCGAACGTGCCCGCGCCGGCCAGGGACCGACCCTGATCGAGGCCAAGACCTTCCGCTTCCATGGCCACGTGTTCGGCGATGCCGACGCCTACATGGACAAGGGCGAGAAGGACGCCTGGATGGCCAAGGACCCGGTGCCGCTGTTCCGATCCTGGCTGATCGCCACCGGGCATGCCAGCGAGACCGAGCTGGCCGACATGGAAGCCCTGATCGCCGGCGAGATCGACGAAGCCGTGGAATTCACATTGAACAGCCCCTATCCGGATCTCGCCGAGCTCAAGCGCGACATCTTCAAGGACGAGGTGACCGCATGAACCAGCCAGCCAAGTTCAACACCATCCAGGCGATCAACCTGGCGCTCGACGACGCCATGGCCGCCGACCCGAACGTCATCGTCCTCGGCGAGGACGTCGGCGACAAGGAAGAGGGCGGCATCGTCGGGGTGACCCGCGGGCTGTCCTATACCTACGGCGACTCGCGGGTGCGTTCCACGCCGATCTCCGAGCAGGCGATCATCGGCGCGGCGATCGGCGCCGCCATCGTCGGCATGCGCCCGGTCGCCGAGATCATGCTGATGAACTTCACCACCGTGGCGATGGACATGATCATCAACCACGCCGCCAAGCTGCGCTTCATGTCCGGCGGCCAGACCCACGTGCCGATGGTGATCCGCACCATGACCGGCGCCGGTTTCGGCACCGGCGGCCAGCACGCCGACTACCTCGAGGCCTGGTTCGCCCACACCGCCGGGATCAAGGTGGTGGCGCCGTCCACGCCAGCCGATGCCTACGGCCTGATGCTGTCGGCCATCGAGGACGATGACCCGGTGCTGTTCATCGAGAACATGCCGACCTACTGGAACCCGGGCGCGCCACCGGAGCGCGGGGTGAAGATCCCCCTGGGCAAGGCCAAGGTGGTCCGCGAGGGCAGCGACGTGACCCTGATCAGCTACAGCCGGCGCATGCAGGAATGCGCGGCGGTGGCGGAGAAGCTGGCGGCGGAAGGCATCTCGGTGGAACTCATCGACCTGCGCACCATTTCGCCGCTGGACACCGACTGCATCCTCGCCTCCGTGGGCAGGACCGGCCGCGCGGTGATCGTCCACGAAGCGGTGAAGCCTTTCGGCGTCGGCGCCGAGATCGCCTCGCTGATCTACGAATCCCTGTATGGCCAGCTCAAGGCGCCGGTGCAGCGGGTCGGTGCCAACTACGCGCCGGTGCCGTTCTCCAAGCCGCTGGAAGACGCCCATGTCCCGGGTGTCGAGCAGATCGAAAGCGCCGTGCGCGCCACCCTTAACCGTTAACACCGTTCAAGGAACACCTGATGAGCACTCAAGTACTGCTGCCCAAGCTGGGCTTCTCGATGAATGAAGGCACCCTGGCCGAATGGCTGGTGGCCGATGGCGCAACGGTCAAGGAAGGGGAGGTGCTCTACGCCCTGGAAAGCGACAAGTCGGTCCAGGAGATCGAGGCCCCGGCCAGCGGCACGCTGAAAATCGTCGCCCCGGCGGGCGAAACCTACGAGGTCGGCGCCTTGCTGGCCGAGATCATCTAAGCCTTCGCCACAGAGGAACGACCATGAGCGCCGATGTTTCAGCGAGTACCGGCCGCGACGCACCGGCGGCCTTCGGCAGTGACCTGCCAGCCTGGCCGCAGGTGGACTTCAGCGAGTTCGGCGAAGTGGAGGCGCGTCCGCTGTCGCGGGTGCAGACGCTCACCGCGCGGTACATGTCGCGCAACTGGCTGATGATCCCCCATGTCACCCATCACGATGACGCCGATATCACCGCGCTCGAGCAGCAGCGCAAGGCGCGCAACGCGGCGGGCGAGCCGGTCAAGCTGACCCTGCTGCCCTACCTGATCAAGGCGGTGGTGGAGGCGCTGAAGGCGTTTCCCCAGTTCAACGCCTCGCTCGACGGCAGTGGCAAGCAACTGGTGCTGAAGAAGTACTTCCATATCGGCGTGGCGGTCGACACCCGCTTCGGCCTGCTGGTCCCGGTGATTCGCGATTGCGATCGCAAGAGCGTTGCGCAACTGGCGGCAGAGCTTCAGGCCATCAGTGAGAAAGCTCGTGACAAAGGCCTGGGCATGGCCGAGATGTCCGGTGGCTGCTTCACCATCAGCTCCCTGGGCGCCTTCGGCGGCACCGGCTTCACGCCCATCGTCAACGCGCCGGAAGTGGCCATCCTCGGGGTGACCCGCAGCCAGGAGAAGCCGCGCCGGGGCACCGACGACCAGGTCGAGTGGCGCCAGGTGCTGCCGCTGTCGCTGAGCTACGACCACCGGGTCATCAACGGTGCCGACGCGGCGCGCTTCACCGCCCGGCTGGCGCAGTTGCTGGCCGAGGTCGCCCCCCTGGAGCAGGACCCGACCTTCCCAACACCGACACCTGTAACGGAACAGCAATGAATACACTCGGTGAAATGATCGAGCGCAATGCTCGTTTTTTCCCTGCGGGCAATGCCTTCACCTCCGTCAGCCGGCGGGTGAGCAACGCCGAGCTGGCCGAGCGTGCGCGCCGGCTGGCGGCAAGCTTCTACCAGCAGGGCCTGCGTCGCCAGGACCGGGTCGCGATCCTGGCGATGAACTGCGTCGAGTACTACGAGACCTACCGCGCCTGCGAGTGGGCCGGCTTCATCGCCGCCACGGTGAACTTCCGCCTGGCGCCGCGGGAAGTGCTGTACATCCTGCAGGACGCCGCGCCCAAGACCTTGGTGTTCGAGGCGCAATACACCGCGGTGGTGGCGCAATTGCGCGCCGAGTTGCCGACCATCGAGCACTACCTGTGCATCGGCCCGGCGCCGGACTGGGCCGTGCCCTTCGAGCAGGCCATGGCCGACGGCGATCCGTCCGGCCCGCCGATGCGCGCGCAGCCCGATGACTTTGCCTACCTGATGTACACCAGCGGCACCACCGGCCAGCCCAAGGGCGTGGTACGTACCCATCGCGCCATGTGCCGCACCGCCGACAGTTGCGCCCTGATGAGTGACTTCAGCGGGGCCACGCGGGTGCTGCAAACCACCCCGGCGTTCCACATCGGTGGCATCGGCTTCGTCAACTCGGCGGCCTGGGTCGGCGGCTCGACCGTCATCCACCAGGGCTTCGATCCGCGCACCACCCTGCAGGCCGTGCAGGACGAGAAGGTCACCTTCACCTTCATGGTCGCCGCCATGCTCCAGGCGGTGCTGGATGTTCCCGATATCAGCGATTACTGCCTGGACAGCCTTGCGCACGTGGTGACGGCGGCGGCGCCGATTCCCGCGCCGCTGCTCAGGCGCGCCTTCGACGTGCTGGGCCCGATCTTCTCGGTGCAGTACGGCATGACCGAAAGCAACGCCTGCGTGCTGCCGCGGCACGAGGTCAATCCGTTCGGCAGCCCGCAGCAGGTCCACCGCCTGGAGTCGGTCGGCGTGCCGTGCCCGGGCATCGAGCTGCGGGTGCTCGACGACCACGGCAACGAGTGCCCCGAGGGGGCGCCGGGTGAGGTGGTCCTGCGGTCCGAAACCCAGCTCAGCGGCTACTGGAACAATTCGGTGGCCACCATGGAGGCCCTGCGCGACGGCTGGTACCACACCGGCGACATGGGCTATCGCGACGCCGAGGGCTACCTGTACCTGGTCGATCGCAAGAAGGACATGATCATTTCCGGCGGCGAGAACATCTACAGCCGCGAAGTGGAGGTCGCCCTGGAACTGCACCCGCAGGTGAAGGAATCGGCGGTCATCGGCATCGCCGATCCGAAATGGGGCGAGTCGGTCAAGGCGGTGGTGGTGCTGGTGCCCGGCACCAGCCTGGGCGAGGCCGACCTGATCGTCCACTGCAAGTCGGTGCTGGCCAGCTACAAGTGCCCGAAGGTGATCGAGTTCGTCGGTGAGCTGCCACGCATGGCCACCGGCAAGATCAACAAGGTGGCGCTGCGCGAGCGCGAACGGGTCGCTTGAATCCGGGTTTTGAAGTCAATGATCGGGGGCCGCTCGTGCAGCGGTCCCCTCGAGGCGAGATGAGGAGCTACCACCATGCATTTTGAGTTCAGTCCTGAAGACGAGGCGTTCCGCCAGGAAGTCCGGCAGTTCTTCCAGGAAAGCGTCAGCCGCGAGGTTGCCCACTACGGCTTCGAGGGCGCCCACCCGGTGCCCCGAGATGTGTTGCGTACCTGGCAGAAGACCCTGCATGCGCGTGGCTGGGGCGCACCGCACTGGCCCCAGGAGTTCGGCGGGACCGGCTGGTCGGCGATCCGCAAGCACATCTTCCTGGAAGAGCTGGTCAACGCCGACGGCCTGGACTACGGCTGGCAAGGCACCCACATGATGGCGCCGGTGGTGATCGCCTTCGGCAACCAGTGGCAGCAGGAAACCTTCCTGCCGCCGTTGCTGGCCGGCGACGTGTTCTGGTGCCAGGGCTTCTCCGAGCCCAACTCCGGGTCCGACCTGGCCAGCCTCAAGACCCGCGCCGAACTCGACGAGGCGGGGACCCACTACATCGTCAACGGGCAGAAGATCTGGACCAGTGACGCGAAGATCGCCGACTGGGGCTTCTTCCTGGTGCGCACCGACGCGACCGTCAAGCCGCAGCGCGGCATTTCCTTCCTGCTCATCGACATGAAGACCCCGGGCATCACCGTGCGTCCGATCGTCTCCATCGACGGCGGCGACGGCCTGGCCGAAGTGTTCCTGGAAAACGTCCGGGTACCCAAGGAAAACCTGGTGGGCGAACCCGGCATGGGCTGGACCTACGCCAAGTACCTGCTGGAGAAGGAGCGCACTTCCAGCGCGTTCATTTACTTCAACAAGCGTGAACTGGAGAAGGCCAAGGCGATTGCCCGCCACGAGACCGTCGATGGCGTGCCGCTCCTGGAAACCCCGGCCTTCGCCCGGCGCGTCGGCGAGATCGAGACCGACATCCTCGCCCTCGAATGGTCGGTGCTGCGTGTCCTCGCCCAGGAAAGCTTCCGCGACAACCTCGATGCGGTCGTCTCGACCCTCAAGGTCCGCGGCTCGGAGCTGCAGCAGCGCGTCACCGAGCTGCAGGTCGATGCCCTCGGACCGCGGGCGCTGCGCTTCTTCGACCATGGGCCAGGGCGCCTCGGCCACGAGCACGTGTCCAGCGAATGGGACGACCTGTGGCCGGCCTACGTGCCCGGGCGCAGCAACATGTACTTCTTCCAGCGCGCCGCGACGATCTACGGCGGCGCCCGGGAAGTGCAGAAAAACATCATTGCCAAACTGGCGTTCGGACTCTGAGGGGCGGTCACATGGATTTCAATCTTTCCGAAGAGCAGGTGATGCTGCGTGATGGCGTCGAGCGCTATATCCGCGACGACTACGGCTTCGAGGCGCGCCGGCACCAGGCCGGCAGCGGCGAAGGCTTCAGCCGCGCGCACTGGCAGCAGTTCGCCGAGCTGGGCTGGCTGGCCCTGACCCTGCCGGAGGATGTCGGCGGCCTGGACTGCTCGTTCGTCGAGGCGTCGGTAGTGCTCGAATCGTTCGGCCGTGGCATGGTCCTGGAACCCTTCGTCAGCAGCGCGGTGCTGTGCGCGCGGATCATCGACCGCAGCGGCAGCGACTACCACCGCAACGACCTGCTGCCGGCGCTGATCGAGGGCCGCCTGCTGCTGGCGCTTGCCGACAGCGAAAGTGGTTCGCGCTTCGCCACCGGCTGCTGCGACGACACCATCGCCCACAAGACCGGCCAGGGCTACCAGCTCACGGGCAGCAAGACCCTGGTGTTCAACGCACCCTCGGCCGACAAGCTGCTGGTGACCGCGCGCCTGGACGACGCCAGCGAGCCGGCGGTGTTCGTGGTCGACCGCACGGCCCCCGGGGTGACGCTCAACGAATACCCGCTGGTGGATGGCTCGCGGGCCGCCGACGTGCGCTTTGCCAAGGTCGAGCTGGACGACTCGGCGCTGCTGCTCAGCCCGGGCAAGAGCCAGGCCGTGCTCGACGAGGCGAACGACCGTGCCGCCCTGGCCGTGGTGGCGCAGATGCTTGGGGTGATGCACGGGGTCATCGACATGACCGCCGAGTACATCAAGACCCGCAACCAGTTCGGCCAGCCCATCGGCAAGTTCCAGGCGCTGCAGCACCGGATGGCGGAGATGTTCATCGAGGCGCAGCACGCCCGTTCGATCCTCTACCGGGGCATGGCCTACCTCGACAAGCCTGCCGCCGAACGCCGCCAGGCGGTGTCCGCGGCCAAGGCGGCGGCGAGCAAGGCCGGGCGCTTCGTCTGCGCGCAAGGGGTGCAGTTGCACGGCGGCATCGGCCTCACCGAGGAGTACCCGGTAGGGCATTACTTTCGCCTGATGACCCTGTTGGAAAAGCAGTTCGGCGATACCGACTTCCATCTGGCGCGCTTCGTCGCCCGCCATTGACCACGCGCCCGCATCGCCTGGCGGTGCGGGCCATTGCAGGGAGCCTTGCATGAACGACAACAAAAACAATGTTTCGCAGGAGCGCATCCAGTCCTTGCTCGACCGCCAGGACATCCTCGACTGCCTGACGCGCTACTGCCGCGCCGTGGACCGCTTCGACACCGAGCTGCTGCGCAGCGTCTACCACGAGGACGCCATCGACGACCATGGCAGCTTCCTCGGCGACCGCGACAGCTTCATCGACTGGGCGCTGGGCTACCATCGCCAGCACCAGCTGTCCCACCATCACATGATCTTCAACCACAGCGTCGAGCTGGACGGCGACCAGGCACACAGCGAAACCTACTGGCTGTTCTTCGGCGAAAACCGCAGCAAGCCCGACACCCTGGCGGTGGGCCGCTACATCGACCGCTTCGAGAAGCGCGCCGGGCGCTGGGCCATCGCCGAGCGGGTGTGCGTCACCGAATCGGTCAACGAGCTGGGCGCGCCGGACCTGCCGGCGGCGTTCCGCGCGGTGCAGATGGGCAATGCCCAGAGCAGCCGCGACCGCGAGGACATCTCCTACCAACGGCCACTGCGCGCACGTCGCCCCTGATCGCCGGAGCACTTCGATGAAAGCTTATGTGATCGATCGCTACGGCGATGTCGATGGCCTCGTCCTGCGTGATGTACCGACCCCTTGTCCACCCGCACCGGGCCAGGTGTTGGTGCGCCTGCGCGCAGCCTCGTTGAATTTCCGCGACCTGCTCATCGCCGGTGGACAGTACCGCTCGCTGTGCAAGTCGTCGCTGATCCCGTGTTCCGATGGTGCCGGCGAGGTGATCGCGGTGGGCAGCGGCGTGACCCGGACCACCGTCGGCGAGCGAGTGATGCTGACCTTCCATCCGCACTGGATCAGCGGTGGCATGCCGGAGGGCCGGGACGTGCTGGGCCGGGGCGGCTCGGTCGACGGCACGCTCTGCGAATACGCCTGCGTCAGCCAGGAGGAGGTGGTGCGGGTGCCCGAGCACCTGTCCTACGAAGAAGCCGCCACGCTGCCGTGCGCCGCGCTCACCGCCTGGGCGGCGCTCAACGCCGGACGCGGCCTGTTGCCTGGCCAGAGCGTGCTGACCCAGGGCGGCGGCGGGGTATCGGTGTTCGCCGTGCAACTGGCGAAGCTGGCCGGTGCCCGGGTGATCGCCCTGTCTTCCAGCGCCCAGCGCCTGGAGCGCCTGCGTGTCCTGGGCGCTGACGCCACGATCGACTACCGCGTGCACCCGGAATGGCATGCGCTGGTGCGGCAGATGACCGGTGGCGAGGGCGTCGATCTGACGGTCGAGGTCGGCGGCGGCGACACGGTCGAGCGCTCGGTGCAGGCCACCCGCGTCGGTGGGCGTCTGAGCCTCGTCGGCCTGCTCAGTGGCGGCCCCAAGCTCAGCGAGGCCTTCTTCTATCGCGGCTTGACCCTGCACAGCATCCGGGTCGGCAGCCGCGAACAGTTCGAGCAGATGTGCGCGGCCATCGCGGCCCATCGCCTGCGGCCGGTCATCGAGCGGGTATTCCGTTTCGACGAGCTGCATGCGGCCTTCCAGGCGCTGGGCAGCGCCCGTCACTTCGGCAAGCTGGTGATCACCATCGACTGATACGACTGCCAATAACAACAAGAGGACAAGCGAATGAAGGATAGGGATTGCGGTGCACGCCCGCTGGCGGGGCACCGGGTGTTGCTGGTCACGCCGGGATGCCCGGCGCTGGCCGGGCTGGGTGATGGAGTGCGCGGACTCGGGGCCGACTGCCGGGAGGTGTTCGCGGCCGAGGACTGCGCCGCGCTCGCGCCGCTCGAAGCGGCCTTCACCCGCGCCGAGGCCGAGCTGGGCGGGCTGGATGCGCTGGTCATCGCGGTGGGCAGTGCCCTGAGCCGTGAGCCGCGTCCGCTGACAGGGTTTTCCCCAGAGCAATGGCGGGACGCCTGTCTGGTGCCCTTGCGCACCACGCGCCAGTGCCTGCAAGCCGCCTGGCGCACCCTGGCCGGCCGCGCCGCGCGGATCGTGCTGGTTGGCCCCAACCTGGCGCTGACAGGCGCGGGTGGCCTGACGGCCCTTTCCGCCCTCGGCGAAGGGCAGCGCGGATTGATGAAATCCGCCGCCCGGCAGTGGGGCGGGCAGGGCATCCAGCTCAACTGGCTGGGGCTCGACGCCCGGGTCTTCGCCAGCGAGCTGGACGCCCAGGCGTTGGCCCGCAGCCCGGAGATGGGCGATCCCGCACCGGCCCTCGGGCGCACGCCCGACCTGTCCTGGGGCGTGGCCGAAAGCCTTGCCCTGCTCATCGGAGCCCATGCCTTCACCGGGGCTTCCCTTCCTGTCGACGGTGGTTTCTGGATGGTCCCATGACGCAGAGTGCACAGATTCGAACGCTGGAAGGGCGCGTCGCGCTGGTGACCGGCGCAGGCGGCGGGCTGGGCCGGGGTATCGCCCTGGCCCTGGCGGAAATGGGCGCCAAGGTCGTGATCGCGGCACGCCGAGGCGTGACGGGCGAGGAAACCGCCGCCCTGATCCGCGCCGAAGGCGGCGAGGCTCTGGCCCTGGAGGTCGACGTGACCGTGCTGGCCTCGGTGCAGGCTGCGGTCGGCGCGGCGCTGGAGCGCTTCGGCGGCCTCGACATCCTGGTCCACAACGCCACCCACGGCGCCTCGGGGCACCCCAAGCAACTGGAGGCTTTCGACGACCAGGACTGGGACGACCAGGTCGCGGTGGACCTGGCGGGCGCCCATCACTGCGCGCTGGCGGCCTTCGAGGCCCTGCGCGGCAGCGACGCGGCACGCGCGGTGTTCCTGTGTTCGGCGTTCGGCCTGCATGGCGCGGCGCTGAACCCGGCCTATGCCGCCATCAAGGGCGCGATTCGCGGCCTGACCAAGGCGCTGGCGCGGGAGTGGGGGCCGTTCGGGATCACCGTCAATGCCATCTCTCCCGCGGCATTGACGTCGGCCGCCGAGGCGTTCTTCGCCAGCAACCCGGCGCTGTACCAGGACTACCTCGGCAAGTTCCCGCTGGGGCGCATCGGTCATGAACGGGACGACGTCGGGCGTGCCGTGGCCGGCTTGTGCGGGCCGGGCATGGGCTATGTCACCGGGCAAATCATCCAGGTCGATGGCGGCCTGTATACCGCCGTGTAGGAGGAGAACAGCATGAATCGCTTGCAGGACAAAGTGGTCATCGTCACCGGCGCGGCCTCCGGAATCGGCCTGGCCAGCGCCACGCGGCTGGCCCGGGAGGGCGCCCGGGTGGTGCTCGCCGATATCGACCTGGACGCTGCGCAGCGGCAGGCGTCGCACCTGGCCGACACCGGCGGCCAGGTCGCGGCGGTACGGGTCGACCTGGGGGACGAGGCCTCCATCGCCGGCATGATCGAGCAGACGCTGCAGCGTTTTGGCGGGCTCGATGTGCTGTTCAACAACGCCGCCGCCACGCACCTTTCCACTCACCATGATGCCGCCGTGCAGGCGATGGACACGCAGGTATGGGACGACACCCTGCGCATCAATCTGCGCGGCACCCTGCTGGCGAGCAAATACGCTGTCGAGGCCATGCTGCCCCGTGGCGGCGGCGTCATCATCAACACCAGTTCCGGGGCCGCGCAAGCCGGGGCGCTGGGCTACAGCGCCTACGGGGTGTCCAAGGCCGGCATCGAGAACCTGACCCGCTACATCGCCGCGCAGCATGGCAAGCAGGGCATTCGCTGCAACGCCATCGCCCCCGGGCTGATCGTCACCCCGGCCACCCGCGACAACTTCGCCGGCCCCGCGGGCGAGATGATGCTCGCCCATCACCTGACGCCGCGCCTGGGCACGGCCGAGGACATCGCCCATGCGGTGCTGTTCCTGGCCAGCGACGAGGCGGCGTTCATCACCGGGCAGGTGATCAATGTCGATGGCGGGCTGCTGTCCCACCAACCCTATTACGCCGACGAGATGCGCGGGCGCGCCGCCGCCGGGGAGGGATCGCGATGAGCGACGAAGCACTGCTTGCCCGCCTGGAACGCGTCGAAGCCCAGCTGGCCATTGGCCAATTGCCGGCACGCTACGCCCTGGCGGTGGATGCGCGGGACCTGGAAGCACTGGGCGGCCTGTTCGTCGAGGATGTCGATTGTGGTCGCTGGGGCCGGGGGCGCGAGGCGTTGCAGGCGTTCTATGCCTCCGAAGCGATCCTCCAGGCCTTCTACCGCAGCGTGCACCAGGTCTGCGGCCAGACGCTGGATTTCCAGGATGCCGACCACGCTACCGGCACCGTCTACTGCCGTGCCGAACATGAGGACGGCGAGCACTGGGTGGTGATGGCCATCTGTTACTTCGATCAGTACGAACGTCGCAACGGCCAGTGGTATTTCGCCCGCCGCGACGAGCGCCACTGGTATTCGACCGACTGGTTGCAGCGCCCGGGCGTGCCTGCCTGGCAGAACTGGCCGGGCAAATACACCAGCGCGCGTTACCAGCCACGCCTGCCAGCGAGCTTCCCGAGCTGGCACGGATTCTGGTCCCGCACCGCGCGGGACTCCAGCAGCCAGGTCACACGGCAACCCTGTGTGGCCCAGGAACCTTCGACATGAATGCCATGCTTGCCCCCTTGTTCGAGCCGTTGCGCATCGGCTCCGCCCTGTTGAAAAACCGCATCGTCATGGCCCCCATGACGCGCAACTTCTGCCCGGGCGGGGTGCCCGGCGCCGATGTCGCTGGCTACTACCGGCGCCGGGCCGAGGGTGAGACCGGGTTGGTCATCACCGAAGGGATCGGCGTCGACCACCCTGCCGCGCTGGGCGAGGCGGGCATCGGCGAAAGCGACCTGCCGCACCTCTATGGCGAAAGCGCCCTGGCCGGCTGGCGCAGGGTGGTCGAGCAGGTGCACGCCGCAGGTGGCCTGATCTTTCCACAGCTCTGGCACCAGGGCGTGATGCGCGCCGCCGGCACCGGCCCGCACCCCGAGTCGCCCTCCGTGCGGCCTTCAGGCATCTGGGGGCCGGCTGGCGGCCTGACCTCCTCGTCGGCGGAATACGTGGCGCAGCAACTGCCCGTCACCGCGCCGATGAGCGAAAGCGACCTGCAGGACGTCATCGACGGCTACGTGCGCAGCGCCGTACATGCGCAGCATTGCGGCTTCGATGGCCTGGCGATCCACGGTGCCCACGGCTACCTGATCGACACCTTCCTGTGGGAGGTGACCAACCGCCGTACTGATGCCTGGGGCGGCGGGCGCCGCGAACGCAGCCGTTTCGCGGCGGAACTGGTGCGGGCGATTCGCCTGGCCGTCGGGCCGGACCTGCCGATCCTGTTCCGCTTCTCGCAATGGAAACAGCAAGACTTCCGCGCCAAGCTGGCGCTCAACCCGGCCGAGCTGGAGGAGATCCTGCTGCCGATCGCCGAGGCCGGGGTCGATGTCTTCGACGCCAGCGTCCGCTACTTCGACCGTGCCGAATTCCCCGACCAGGGTGGTGCCGACGCCCAGCTCAACCTGGCGGGCTGGGCCCGCAAGATCACCGGCCGGCTGGCCATGACGGTGGGCGGCGTGGGCTTGAGCAACGGCATGTACGACAGCAACAAGCAGGGTGGCTCCAGTGCCAGCGACAACCTCGACCGGCTGACGGCGCGCTTCGCCCGTGGCGAGTTTGACCTGGTGGGCGTCGGCCGCTCCCTGCTGCACGACCCGGGCTGGGCGCGCAAGGCCCGGCTTGGCGAGCCCTTCGAGGCGTTCTCCAACGATTCCCTGAAATCCCTGACCTGATCTTTCACTGCAGACGGAGTATTCGACGATGAGCGACAACAGCTATTGGGACGCCGGTTACGCGCACATGGTGCGCATGATGGGGCCGGAATTCGCCAAGGCCATGGAAGTGAACGCGGGGTCCGGGGGCTTCGCTGCCGATGTGGGGAAAATGGCGGTGGAGTTTGCCTTCGGTGCGGTCTGGTCGCGACCGGGGCTCGAGCTCAAGCACCGCAGCGCGGTGGTGATCGGCGCGCTGATCGCGTCGCGGCAGCCGGACGAGTTGCGCAATCACCTGCGGTTCGGGTTGAACAATGGGCTGAGCGTCGAGGAAATCCAGGAGATCATTATCCAGACGTTGCCTTATGTCGGCTTCCCGGCGGTGTCCAGTGCTTTGGGCGTGGCGATCGAGGTGCTGCGCGAGCGGGGGCTGGATGGGGGGATGCGGTCGGCTGAGGAGAGTGGGTTGTTGTAGGTCGGGGGGATTGCGGTGCGGCTGCGAGGTGTTTGCCTTGAGCCTTGCAGCGCGCTCGATCTTGAGGGCGCTGCAAAACCCCAGGCATCCCCCTTGCCATCCACCCCCAAATTGCAATAAATTGAACGCCATTCATAAATATGAATTTCCACCACGTTCAATTGCTTGATGGGGATCGCCGCGCGGATGAACGAGCACAGGGTCGACTACTGTTGCCACGCAGGAAAACGCATTGCCGTCCTGCACATGATGGCGCCGCCGGTGAACGCGTTCTCTTTGGCATTGCGTCGCGGCCTGCTGGAGGCACTGCAGCGTGCCCGCGCCGATGAGTCCGTGGCCGCAGTAGTGCTGGCGGGGGCAGGACGGGGCTTCAGCGCCGGCGGCGATATCCGCGAATTCGGCACCCCCGATGCCGCCGCCGAACCCGGCCTGTCGAGCCATATCCATGTAGCCATCGAGAACCTGGGCAAACCGGTGATTGCCGTGGCCCACGGCTTCGCCCTGGGTGGCGGCCTGGAAACCCTGCTGGCCTGCCATTACCGCATCGCGGAAAGCGATACCCGCCTCGGCCTGCCCGAGGTCGGCCTGGGCACCTTGCCGCTGTCGGCCACGCAACGCCTGCCTCGCCTGATCGGCATCCTGCCGGCATTGCGCATAATGGTGGAGGGCACGCCCGGCACTGCCGCGCAATGGGCCGACGGCCCGCTGTTCGATGCCGTGGTGGAGAGCGGCGGCGGACTGGAGGCGGCGTTGCGGCTGGCCACCAGGCTGATCGAGCGGCCCCTGGACGCCGACGCCCTCGCGCACCGCCTGGTCCGCCATCGCCCCTGGCCTGATGCTGACCCGCAGCAAGCGCTGATCCATGCCGAACTGTGGCTGCACCTGCGCCCGCACTGTGCCGTGGCCCGTACCGCATTCGCGGCGATCGAAGCGGGCGTGCGAGCCCCCGACTTCGACAGCGGGCTGGCCATCGCCCGGCAGTTCTATGACGCCCTGATGGCCGGCGAGTCTATCGTCCAGGGGCGAGACCGCTTCCTGGCCGGCAATTCGTCCCCGGCCGTCGAATCTGACAACAACAAGGAATGGCCCACGTGAGCATCGACGAGCAGTACCTCAAGACCTGGACCGGACGCCAGGAACAACAGCGCGATTTCCTGGCCCCGGCGCCCCTCGATGCCCTGGCCGCGACCCTGGACCGCGAGGACGGCGGCTACCCGGCCGGAGTGACGGTTCCACCGCTGTGGCATTGGCTGTACTTCCTGCCCGCCGCCCGGCAATCGTTGATCGACACCGATGGACATCCGCAGCGCGGCGGCTTCCTGCCGCCGGTGAGCTTGCCACGGCGGATGTGGGCGGGCGGGCGGCTGCAGTTCCATGGCGATCTGCGAGTGGGCGTGGAGGTCGAGCGCCTGTCCACCATCCTCGATGTGTCCCTCAAGAGTGGCCGCAGCGGTGAGCTGGTGTTCGTCAAGCTGCGGCATGAGCTGATCCAGTCCGGGGCGGTGCGGATCACCGAGGAACAGGACATCGTCTACCGCGATCCGCCACGACCCGGTGACCCGCAGCCAGCGCCCCAGGCCGCCCCCGCGACGGCCCGCTGGTCGCGCACCGTGCAGCCCGATCCGGTGCTGCTGTTCCGCTACTCGGCGCTGACCTTCAACGGCCACCGGATCCATTACGACCGCCCCTACGCCCAGCAGGAGGAAGGCTACCCCGGCCTGGTGGTGCATGGGCCGCTGCTGGCCACCTTGCTGATGAACCTGCTGCGCGACGAATGCCCGCGGGCGCGGGTTGCAGGCTTTTCGTTTCGCGCAGTGCGCCCGGTCTTCGACACCACGGCGTTCCAGGTCTGTGCCGAGCCCGAGGCGGATGGCCGCGGCGTCCGCCTTTGGGTGCAGGACGGCGAAGGCTTCCTGTGCATGGACGCCCGTGCGGAGCTGGCCTGAGATGGACCGGCTGAGCGCTTGGTGGGGCAACCTGGGCTGGGTGATGCTCTGGTTGATCGTGTGTTTCTGGCTGTCATGAAATCGAGGTAACGATGCGATCTTATCTGTTCGTGCCGGGCGATCGCCCGGAGCGTTTCGGCAAGGCCCTGGCGGCCGGCGCCGATGTGGTGATCCTGGACCTGGAGGACGCCGTGGCGGCGCCGAACAAGGCCCAGGCCAGGGACAACGTGCGCCGGGCGGTCGATGACGGCGCGCAGGTCATGCTGCGTATCAATGGCGCCGGCAGCCAGGACTTCATCGACGACCTGGCGCTGCTGCACGGCTTGCCGCTGCGTGGGGTGATGCTGCCCAAGGCCGAATCCGTCGGCCCCCTGGGCGAACTGGCCGAGGTGACCGACGCACCGGTCATCCCGCTGATCGAAAGCGCGCTGGGCCTGTGGGAGGTGATGACGGTCGCGCGAGGGCCCGGGGTGGAGCGCCTGGCCTTCGGCTCCATCGATTTCCAGGTGGACCTCGGTTGCGATGGCAGCGACGAAGCCCTGCTGCATGCCCGTTCGCGGATCGTCCTGGCGTCCCGGGTGGCGGGCCTGCAGGCCCCGGTGGACGGCGTTTCGGTGGCCCTGGATGACGAAGCCGTGATCGCCGCCGAGTCACGGCGCAGCCGGGCCCTGGGGTTTGCCGGCAAGCTGTGCATTCATCCGCGCCAGGTCGCGGTGGTCAATGCCGCGTTCAGCCCGACCCGCGAGGAACTGGAGTGGGCCGCCCGAGTGGTGGCGGCCTGCGAGCGTTCGGCGGGCGCGGCGGTGTCGGTGGATGGCGCCATGGTCGACCTGCCGGTCCTGCTCAGGGCACAGAACCTGCTGGCGATGGCGGGTTGAAAAATCCTGGTGCAGTGCCGCTGGCACTGCACCAGGGGTTTCAGTGCTGTTTGCCGAGGTTGCGCTGGATGATGGCGAACTCGTCGGATAGCGACTCGGGGATGCTGTAGTCGCCGACTTCGTGGATCTGCTGGAAGTGGCGCGCCAGTTCATCCGCCGAGGCAGGAGCCTGGCGTGGCCCGGTCCAGCCCTGGTTGACCGCGAGGAAGGCGCGGGCGTAATGGCCGACCGAGGCCGAGTAGATGCCGTGGGTGCTGCTGCACGCCTCGCTGGCCAGATAGACCACCAGCGGTGTCACGAACTCCGGCAGGTAGGCGTTGCCAAGCTGTTCGCCGAAGGCCGCGTATTGCGCGCCGAAGGCTTCCAGCTGCCGTGGGTCCATGGCCGCCGCCATCCGGCTGTTGGCCGTGGGCAGCAGGGCGTTGCACAGCACGCCGTGCTCGCGTCCCTCCAGGGACAGCACGTTCATCACCCCGAGCAGCCCGGCTTTGGCCGCCGCGTAGGCGGCCTGCTGCGGGTTGCCGAATGCGCCGGCCGCCGACGAGGCGAAGACCACCCGGCCATAGCCTTGCTGCTTCATGACCTTGTAGGCCGCCTGGGTCACGTAGATGGCACCCTTGAGGTGGACATCGATGATCGAGTCGAGAATCGCGTCGTCGATGTCTTCGAACAGGGCGTTGCGCAGGTGGCCGGCATTGTTGATCACCACGTCGACCCGACCGAAGTGGTCGAGGGCGGTTTGCACGATGGCCTGGCCGCCGGCGCGGGTGGCCACGGAGTCGTAGTTGGCTGCGGCCCGGCCGCCCGTGCTACGGATCTCCTCGACGACCTGGTCGGCCATGCGCTGCGAGCTGCCCTGGCCGTCGAAGCTGCCACCCAGGTCGTTGACCACCACGGCCGCGCCGCGGCTGGCCAGTTCCAGCGCGTAGGTGCGACCCAGCCCGCCACCGGCGCCGGTCACGATGGCGACGCGGTCCTTGAAGTCCACTGCATTCATCGGTCTTGCCTCCTGCTTTTTATTGTTGTCGTGGGTAATCGGCTGGATCCGGGCTCAGGTCTGCGAGGCCGGGAGCCTGACCACCAGGCCATCCAGCTCCGGGGTGACGATGATCTGGCAGGTCAGGCGACTGGCGTCGGTGACGTCCATCGCGCAGGTGAGCATGTCGTTCTCGTAGGACTCCGCGGCCGGCATGTGCTGCGCCCAGTCCGGGTCGACGTAGCCGTGGCAGGTGGCGCAACTGCAACTGCCGCCGCAGTCGCCGAGGATGCCCGGCACCTGATGATTGACCGCGACCTGCATGACGGACTGGCCGACGTCCGCTTGCACCTGCTGCTCGCTGCCGTCGTGTTGCACGAAGATGAGGGTTGGCATGCTTGGATTCCTGGAAAAAGGGAAAAGGGGTCAGGTGACCGGCAGCAGGTCCTTGAGGGGACGGGTGTCGTCTGCCAGGCGCGCGGCATCGACCTTGATCCGCTCGGCGATAAAGCGCTTGGCCAGCATGAATTCCGGCGGCCGGTTGACGGTGTCGGCGGCGAGGATGACGCCCTCCTTCAGGTAGAAGGCGCAGAACGAGTCGTCCTGCGGCGTGCCGCGGATCACCAGCTGGTCGTAGCCCTGGGACAGGCCGACCATTTTCAGCTTGAGCGCGTACTGGTCGGACCAGAACCAGGGGATGCTGGCATGGGCCTTGGGTTTGCCGCACAGCGTGGCTGCCACGCAGCGGGCCTGCTCCAGGGCATTGGGCACCGATTCCAGTCGCAGGCGCCGGCCGAGCAAGGGGTTGGGATGGTTGGTGCAGTCGCCTGCGGCATGGATGCGCGGGTCGCTGGTCTGACCGAATTCGTCGACCAGGATGCCGTTGTCGACCTCCAGGCCTGCCTCCGCCGCCAGTTCGACGTTGGGCAGCAGGCCGATGCCAACCACCACCAGGTCGGCGGCGACCGAACTGCCATCTGCGCACTGTACCGCGCAGACGGCATCCCCCGACGGGTCCAGCTGCACATCGCGGACCTGGGTGTCGGTGCGGATGACCACGCCGGCCTGGCGATGCCGGGCCTCATAAAAGGCTGACAGTTCAGGGGCAGTGACCCGGGCCAGGACGCGGGGCAGCGCTTCGAGCACGGTGACCTTCAGGCCGCGCTCGATCGCCACGGCCGCGACTTCCAGACCGATGTAGCCGCCGCCGACGATCACCAGGCGCAGGCCCGGTTCGAACTGCTGGCGGATCCGGTCCACGTCCGCCAGGGTGCGCAGGTAATGGAAGTTGCCCGAGGCCTCGGCCTGCTCGATCCGCGGGATCGGCAGCGGCCGCGGTCGCCCGCCGGTGGCCAGGATCAGCCGGTCGTAGTGCGCGGTACGGCCATCGGCCAGATGGACAAGGGAAGCGTCCCGGTCGATGCGGGTGACCCGCACGCCGCTGATGATCTCGACATTGGCCTTGTCATAGGTGGCGCGCGGCTTGATCAGCAGGCTTTGCGCCGTGACGGCGCCGCACAGGTAGGCCTTGGACAAGGGCGGACGGTGGTAGGGCAGATGGGGTTCTTCGCCAATGAGGACGATACGGCCTTGCCAGCCCTGGTCGCGAAGGCTGGTCGCCAGTTCACCGGCAGCGTGACCCGCGCCGACGATGATGGCCGTGAGCGAGGTGGATTCGATCATTCGACACCTGTAGGACGGTGCTGCACCGGGCAGCTTTGTATTTATTGGAACGTCGTTGCGGATACTGAACGCATGATCGGCGCGCTGTCAATTGCTCATCGCGGCGAAGTGGAGGGCAGTGGTATGGGGCGGGAGGAGGGAGTGATGGCGGCAGTCTTGTCAAGCCAAAGTGGCTGATTTAGATTGAATGCCGTTCGAATAAATGAATGCGCTCGCAAGGTAGTGCATTCGACCCTTGGCCGCAGTCGGAGAATAACAACAATGAATGCTGTGCAGTCTATCGAGGATTTCGACGATCCTTCCTTCAACCCGTTCATGGAAGATGCGCTGGTATTCGGCGACCATCTTGACCCTTACCCGGCCATCGCCCAGCTGAGGCATTCGGCCTCCGTGGTGCCGGGCGAATACCGCGTGATGATGGGACTCTTCCCGGATATCACCCACCCGGACAAGGCGCCGCACTTTTCCGTCTTCGGCTACGACGAAGTGGCCCAGGTGCTGGGGGATCCCCAGACCTTCACCAACCATGCCTATTCCTACAACCTGGGTATCAGCTTCGGCCGCAGTATCTCCACCATGGATGCGCCCGAGCACCCGCGTTACCGGCGCATCTTCCAGAAAGCCTTCCTGCCCCAGACCGTGGCGGCGTGGGGCGACGAACTGGTCGACCCGGTGGTCCATGACCTGATTGCCAGGTTCGAGGGGCGAGGCAGCGCCGACCTGGTGCAGGAGTTCACCCTGCATTATCCCTTCCACATCATCTATCGCCAGCTGGCCTTGCCGCCGGAGGACGTCGGCACCTTCCACAAGCTGGCCATCGCGCAGACGGTGGTGGCCGTGGACATCGAGCACGGCACCGAGGCATCGCGCAAGCTGGGCAGCTATTTCAAGCGCCTGGTGGCCGAGCGCCGGGCGAATCCCGGCGACGACCTGATCAGCGCCCTGGCCCTGGCCGAGGTGGACGGTGAGCAACTGCCCGAGGAAGTCCTGATCTCGTTCCTGCGGCAATTGGTCAACGCGGCGGGGGACACCACGTACCGCGCGACCAGCGTCCTGCTCACCGCGCTGCTGCGCCACCCCGAGCAACTGGAGGCCATCCGCCGGGATCGCTCGCTGATCCCCCAGGCCATCGAGGAAGCGGTGCGCTGGGATGGCCCGGTGCTGATGCAGTCGCGGTTCACCAGCAAGGCCACCACCCTGGGCGGCGTCGAGATCCCGCAGGGCGCGTTCATCGACGTGGTCGCCGGTTCGGCCAACCGCGACGAGCGCAAGTTCGCCGATCCCGACCGTTTCGACATCTTCCGCAAGCCGCAGCACCGGCATTTCGCCTTTGCCTTCGGCCCCCACGTGTGCATCGGCCAGCACCTGGCGCGGGTGGAGATGACCCGGGCGCTGACGGCCATCCTCGACAGGCTGCCCAACCTGCGCCTGGACCCGGACAAACCGGCTGCGCAAATCCGCGGGACGATGATGCGCGTGCCGCATTCGATCCACGTGAAGTTCGGTTGACGCCCCTCCCTTGGATTTTCCTGCCCGCCGCTGCGTGGTGGCGGGCGGATCAGCGAGTCATCAAGCAATGAAGGAATTCGACTACATCATCGTCGGAGCAGGTTCGGCAGGCTGCGTGCTGGCCGACCGGCTTTCGCGAAACGGCCAGCACCGTGTCCTGCTGATCGAGGCCGGCCCGGAAGACCGCAGCCCGCTGGTGCACATGCCCAAGGGCTTCGGCAAGCTGCTGGCCGACCCCCGGCATGCCTGGCACCTGCCGGTCAGCGTGGATCCGGACAGCGGCCGCACCCAGGAAATCTGGGCCCGGGGCAAACTCCTCGGCGGCTCCAGCGCGGTCAACGGCATGGTCTACATGCGTGGCCACCCCGAGGACTACGACGAGTGGGAAGCCCATGGCGCGACTGGCTGGGGCTGGAACACCATGGCCAGGGCCTTTCGCAGCATCGAGAACCACGCCCTGGGCGGCAGCGCGCTGCGCGGTGCGGACGGTCCGCTGAAGGTGGCGCCGTATGCCCAGCGCAACGCTATCGGCGAGGCGGTGATCAAGGCCTGCGAGAGCCTCGGTCTGTCGCGCAAGGAAGATATCAACGAGCTCGACCACGAAGGCATCGCCTACCTGACCTACACCATCTCTGGTGGGGTCCGGCAAAGCGCGGCCCAGGCCTTTCTCAAGCCGGCCCGCAAGCGGCGCAACCTCGAAGTACTGACCGAAACCCGGGTCCAGCGCCTGCTATTCGACGGGACGCGGGCGATCGGTGTCGAGGCGCTGCGGGGCAACGGCGAGCCGGTGGCCTACCGCGCCGCTCGCGAGGTCATCCTCAGTGCCGGGGCGCTGGAGTCGCCGCGTCTGCTGCAGCTTTCCGGGATCGGCGATCGCGACGAGCTGGCCAGGCTGGGCATCGCGGTCGTGAGCCATAGCCCCAATGTCGGGCGCAACATGCGCGAGCACCTGCTGTATTTCCTGCAGGTGCGCCTGCGCCATTGGCGTGACAGCCAGAACCGCGAGTTCGCCGGTCCGCGGCTGCTGAAGAACGTCGTGCAGTACCTGCTCAGCCGCCGCGGCGTCATGGCCCTGGGCTCCTACCAGGTCGGCGGCTTCTTCAAGACCCGGCCCGAGCTGGCGCGCCCGGATGCCCAGTTGATGATGGCGCCGTACTCGATGGACTTTTCCTCGCCGACCTATCGCTTCGAGTCCTTCCCCGGCCTGCAGCTCTTCACCTACCCGCTGCGCCCGCGCAGCCTGGGCAGCGTCAGCCTGCAGTCGGCGGACCCGGCGCAACCGGCGCGCATCGTCGCCAACTACCTGGCCGACGACTACGACCGCGAGGTGTCGATTGGTGCGTTTCGCTTCATGCGCAAGGTGATCCACAGCGCGCCCATGAGCCACCTGGTCATGGAAGAGACCCACCCCGGAACCCAGGTCCAGACCGACGACGAAATCCTCGACGAGTTTCGCCGGCGCGGCCAGTCCGGCTACCACGCCTGTGGCACCTGTGCCATGGGCGCGGCGGACGACGCGGTGCTCGATCCGCGACTGCGGGTCAGGGGCGTACAGGGCTTGCGGGTGATGGACCTGTCGGTGATCCCGACGATGATTTCCGGCAACACCAACGGGCCGATGATGGCCATGGCCTGGCGCGCCGCAGAACTGATCCTGGAGGATGCCCGATGAGCCACTTCGACAACTATGCCCGGCGTTTCGCCAATATCGAGCTGCTCCTGCGCGAGGGCATCCTGCAGATGAGCTTGCATTCGGACGGTGGATCGCTGCAATGGGGCGCCCTCGACGGCAGCATCCATACCCAGCTCGGCGAGTGCTTTGGCGAAATCGCCCGGGATCCGGCGGTCCGGGTGCTGATCATCACCGGCAAGGGCGACGCCTTCTGCGCCGCCATGAACCCCGGGGAAATCCCCCGGGAGCCCATGGCCCAGGGCTGGCATCGCCTGCTGCGCGAAGGCAAGGACCTGCTGCACAAGCTGCTCGACATCGAAGTGCCGGTGATCGGTGCGATCAACGGCCCGGCCTGGATCCACGCGGAAATCCCGGTGCTCTCGGACATCGTCCTGGCCAGCGAGCATGCCGAACTGGCCGACATGGCCCACTTCATCCACGGCGTGGTGCCGGGCGATGGCGTGCAGGTGGTCTGGCCGATGCTGCTGGGCCCCAATCGTGGGCGCTACTTCCTGCTGACCGGACAGCGTCTGTCGGCTAGCGAGGCGCAGGCCCTGGGCGTGGTCGCCGAGGTCCTGCCGGCCGGGCAGTTGCTGCCGCGGGCCTGGGAACTGGCGCAAGGCATCGCCCGGCAACCGGCGCTGACCGCGCGCTACACCCGCACCCTGTTCACCCAGCCCATCAAGCGCCGGTTGCTCGACGAACTGGGCCACGGCCTGGCGCTCGAAGGCCTGGCCACCATCGCCATGAGTCACTGACCCATTCAAGGAGCGTGCGCAGCATGCAAACGAATCTAGATCCCCGCGTCCAGGTCATCGTGCAGAAGGCCCTGGACGAAGCCACCGGCGCCGGCGGCGAAGTCGGCGTCCAGGTGGCCGCCTACCTGGACGGCAAGCTGGTGGTCGATGCCTGGAGCGGCAGCGCCGATCCGGCCAGCGGTCGCCCGGTCGACGGCGATACCCTGTTCAACGTCTATTCGGTGACCAAGGCGGTGGCGGCCACGGCCCTGCATGTCCTGGCCGAGCGCGGGTATATCGACTACGACGCGCCGGTGAGCCGCTACTGGCCCGAGTACGCTGCCAACGGCAAGGCGGCGACCACGGTGCGCCATGTCCTGACCCACCGTGCCGGCGTGCCGCAGATGCCGGCCGATGTCACCCCCGAGCGCCTGTGCGACTGGACGTGGATGACCCAGGCCATCGCCAACCTCGAGCCGTTGGCCGAGCCCGGCAGCCAGACCCTGTACCTGTCCATGACCTTTGGCTGGATCGTCGGCGAACTGGTCCGCCGTGCAGACCCCCGACAGCGTTCGCTGGGGCGCTTCGTCCGCGAGGAGATCGCCGTACCCCTGGGCATCGACGACCTGTGGATCGGCATCCCCGACGCGGTGGAGTCCCGTATCGCGCGCCAGGTCAATGCCATGGTCGCGGTTGCCCCAGAGTACCTGCCGCCGCTGTTCCTGGCCTCGATGCCCGAGCAGGTGGCGCTGGTGCCGGAGGTGTTCGAGCGGGCCGATGTGCGCCGGGCCGAGGTCGCCGGGGTAGGGGGCATCTTCAATGCGCGCTCCGAGGCGCGCTTCTGGGCCTTCCTGGCCAACGGCGGCGAGCTGGACGGCGTGCGCCTGCTGAGCGCCGAGCGAGTCGCCATGCTGGGCCAGCCGCGGGCCAACAGCGAGGAGCCCGACCCGGTCATGTTCGGCTTCCCCATTCCCATCACCCAGGGCGGCTTCTGGTTCGGCGGCGCGCACCCGCCGGTCAGTTGCGTCGGCAACCCCAGGGCGATCTGCCATCCTGGCCAGGGCAACTCCATCGGCTGGGCCGATCCGGACCTGAACCTGGCGGTCGCCATCTGCCATAACCGCCTGTTCAACCCCACTTCTGTCGAGGAGGATCCGCTGTTGCCGATCGCCCAGGCGGTGCGCCAGGCACTGGCGTTGTGAGCGGATGCCGCCCGTGGACCTGGTGCCCGGGCGCCAGGCCGCCGGTGTGCAGGATTTGAGTTGAATCCGCCGGGAATGCTATAAGCACGCGTCGATCAGCCGCCAAGGCCAGCAGTGAACCAATGAGCATGCCCAATTCGAGAACGCGCAAGCGCACGCCGGCCCAGAGCCGCGGCGAGTTGCGCGTGTCGATCATCCTTGATGCCTGTGCCCGGTTGCTGGTGAAAAACTCCAGCACCAATTTCACCATGCACGGCCTGGCGCAGGAGGCGAAGACTTCGATCGGCTCGCTCTACCATTTCTTCGCTGACAAGCAGGCGGTCATCGACGCGCTGGTGGTGCGCCATGTCGAAGGCGGCGGGAAGATCCTCGAGAAGCTCGAGTCGGTACCGGACAGCCAGTGGATCGAGTGGCCGCCGCGCACGGTCATGCTCGAACTGCATTCGCTGAACATCGAGTATGTGCAGCAGAACCCCGAGGTCCGCATCCTCTGGAATGAAGCCCGGTTCAATACCCGCAACGGTTCGGTGGTGAACCTGGGTTTGCTGGCGCTGTACGAGAAGGTCCTGACCTTGCGCATGCCCCAGGCGAGCAAAGCCCAGCTCCGGCAATCGGCCCAGGCCCTGTATCGCTTGCCGATGGGCTTCCTGCTCTGGGAAGTGCCTGGCGACGACCAGAGCTCCTGGGGCGTCTTCACCGAAGAGGCACCCCGTGCCCTGACCGCCTACCTGGAAGCCATCGAGCGCGAGTACGCCGGCAACACGCTGACCTGCGCCGTCTGACATGACGCTTTCCCCGCCCTGACCGGCTTGGCGCGCGAGGCTATCGAGCGCACGGCGTCACACCATCTCACCCTGTCGACTCTTGTTCCTGCCTTGCGCTGCCTGGATCGCGGCGGGCTTTCGCCTGCGTCCGCGTTGACAATGGCTATGTCGGATGTTTATCTTCGTGAACGTCGTTCATTAATATGCGCTGCCTTGCGGGTGCGTTGATAACAATAACAAGCCGTCGGTGAACGCCACGCGTGGCCGCGGCTGCACTTGGGAACAGGAAGGAAATGACCATGACACAGGCTAACGAGCACGGCGAACACCGCTCGCGAATGAGCGAGATCCGGCAGCACTGGCGGATCGGCACCGCGGCATTGATCGGCACCGCCGTGTCCTTTTCGGTCTGGCCTTCACTCTCCAGCCTGTTCGTCGCGCCCATGCAGGAGGCCTTCGGCTGGAGCCGCGGGGACATCGCCCTGGCCCAGAACGCCAGCCTGCTCGCGGCCTTGGTCTCGCCGGCGCTGGGCCGCCTGATCGACCAGCGCGGGGTCCGCCCGGTCCTTCTGGGCGGATTGTGCCTGACCGCGCTTGCCTATTGCCTGCTGGCTCTGCTGCAAGGCTCGCTGCCCCTGTACTACCTGCTGTATGCCTTCCTCAGTGTCGTTGGCGTCACCACCACCGGGCTGAGCTTCACCCGGGTGGTCAGCGGCGCCTTCAAGCAGTCCCGCGGTCTTGCCCTGGCACTCACGCGCTCGGGCCTGGCGTTGTCGGGGGCGATCCTGCCGTCGGTGGTCTTCGCCATCATCAGCGGCTACGGCTGGCGCATGGGCTATGTTGCCCTGGCGGTGCTGATCGTGCTGCTGGCGCTGCCCAGCGCGTGGATCTGGCTGCGGGGCGAGAGCCTGCAGCCCGTCTCCCGCCAGCCCGGCGATGCCGCTGCCCGGCCGTCGCTGTTCGCGTTGCTGCGCAACTGGAAAGTGCTGCTGATCTGCGTGGCCTCGGCCCTGCACTATGCGCCCATCGTCGCCTTGCTCAGCCAGCTCCAGCCGTTGCTGGTGGGCAAGGGCCTGACGGCAGTCGACGCGGCGGCCGCCATCGGTCTGGTCGGCCTGTCGGCGCTGGCCGGCGCCCTGGTCAGCGGTTTTCTCGTCGATCGTTTCTGGGCGCCGCTGGTGGCCTGCATCTTCACCCTCGGGCCGGCGCTGGGATGCCTGGTGCTGATGCAAGGCGAGATCAGCCCGGGCCTGGCCATCCTTGCCCTGATCCTCCTGGGCCTGGGGCAGGGCGCCGAGATCGACATCGTCGCCTTCATGATCGCCCGCTATTTCGGCATGCGCTCCTACGCCTCGATCTACGGGCTGAGCGTGTTCTTCATCGCCACAAGCGTGGCCGTCTGCGGCTCGCTGATCGGCCAGGCGTTCGACCATGCCGGTAACTATGATGGCGCCCTCGCGGTGGCTGCAGGCCTGTTCGTCACCGCAGCCTTCGCTTACCTGCTGATGGGGCGCTATCCGCAGGATGGCGACGAAGTGGCAAGGGGTGAAGCGCCATCCCGGACCGGCACCCGCCAAGCGCAAGCCTGACATGGGCGTGCAAGGGCGGCTTTACCAGATCGGCGTGGTGGTGCGCGACATCGAGGCCGGCATGCAGCATTACCGCGACATGCTCGGCCTGGGGCCCTTCAAGCGCCTGGATACCGATTACCACGCCTGGTACCGCGGTCGCACGGTGCACGTCGCCAACGCCAACGCGTTCGCGCGCTGGGGCGACCTGTACCTGGAGATGGTCGCGCCGGGCACCGGCGACAGCACCGCCCGGGAATGGCTCGAGCAGCGCGGCGAAGGCATCTTCCACCTGGGCTACATCACCGATGACATGAACCAGCGTCCGGCGGGCAGCGAGGTGTGCTTTCACCCCCTGCTCGACGCCGCGCCGGATGCTCCTTCGAGCATCCTTCACCTGGATACCCTGCAGGCCCTCGGCTACTTCGTGGAACTGACGACCCCGGAGCTGGCCACGGGCCTATGCCGCTGGATCGACGAACCCTGAGTATGCCGGCGCTTGCCTCGCTGACCCATAGCATTTCTACAAGAGGAACCGAGTATGAGCACGCTGGATGTCTTCCGTCTGGATGACAAGGTCGCGGTCGTGACCGGGGCTGCGGCAGGCATTGGCCGCTGCATTGCCGAAACCTATGCAACTGCAGGAGCAAGCGTGGTGATCGCTGACCTGGATATCGAAGCCGCCCAGGCGGTGGCCGCCTCGATCAAGGCGGGCGGTGGCCAGGCGCTGGCGATCAAGGTCGATGTGTCCAGCGAAGCGGATGTCAGCGTGTTGTTCGATGCCACCCTCGCCACCTTCGGCCGGGTCGATGTGCTGGTCAACAACGCGGCGATCTTTCCGAAACGGCCGTTCCTGGAAGTGGATGTGGCCTTCTGGGACAAGTTGCAGGCGGTGAACCTGCGCGGCACCTTCCTGTGCATGCGCGAGGCGATTGCCCATATGAAGGCTGCCGGTGGCGGGGCCATCGTGAACATCTCGTCGGTATCGTCCCTGCAGGCGGTGGTGCATCACAACGTCACCTACAACGCCACCAAGGCCGCGGTGAACAGCCTGACCCGCACGGCGGCCCTGGAGTTCGGTCCCGAGGGTGTGCGGGTGAATGCCGTGCTGCCGGGCGGCATCCCGACGCCGGGGGCACGTGCGGCCTCGGCGGCGATCGAGTTGAAAGGTCCCATCCTCGGCCCGGGCCGCGTGCCGCTGGGCGGGATGGGCGAGATGGAGGATATCGCCAACGCCGCGTTGTTCTTCGCCAGTCCGGCGTCGCGTTATGTTACCGGGCAACTCCTGGCTGTCGATGGTGGTTTCCTGGTTAGCTGAGGGCACTACCGGCTGGTGTAGGCGAAAGCCCCCGCAAGCAGTGCTTGTGGGGGCTTTTGTTGTGCGCCAGGCATGGCGCGTTGCGCGTGAGCGCAACCCGCTTGGCTGTGGTGGCCA